>JAKAUG010000297.1 GCA_021827805.1 Bacillota bacterium
GGCGGGGATGTACGGCAGCTTCACGGTGGCATGAGGGGCGGGCCCGTCCGTGACCTCGTGCAGCGTGACGACCCGGTCCGTCCCGCCCCTTCCGACCCTGCGGGCGTTGCCCTATCATGGGGCTCGCCTTCCTCTCCCCTTGCCGGCCGCTGGCTGAGGACAGGGCCAGGAGGTGACGCACGGCAGTGACTGGCGACCCCTTCGCGGCGATCCCCGGTGGATGGGATCTGGAGGCCTGGGTGCAGCAGCTCCGGCGCCAGGAGCACCCGCGGGTGTTCCTGGACGGAGTCGCCATGGCGGACGCACGCCGCCGGGCGGAGCAACCGGGATGGCTGGCCGACCGCGTGCGTGCCCTGCGCCTGGACGCGGAGCAGTTGGTCCCGCCGGTCCTGCCCCAACTGGTGAACGGCCACGGCCACGAATTCTTCTGCGAGGCGGGGCACCTGCTCACGCCGCTGCCGGATGGCTCGGGGGGCCTCTGTGCGGCCTGTGGGCGGAGCCATGTGGGGGAGCGGTACGCCCAGGGTGCCGCCTGGTTTGTGGACACCGCGGCCGTGCACGCGGCGCTCGTGCTCGGAGCGGCTCACGCCCTGACGGGGTCGTCTGGCTACGCCAAGGCCGCCGCCGACCTGCTGCTGCAGTTCGCGGGGCTGTTTCGCCGCCACGGGCAGACGGCCCGCCAGACCCTGGACGAGGCCTGGCGGCTCTCGGCCCTGGCGTTTGTCTACGAGGAGGTCCGCGCCTCCTCCGCGCTCGGCCAGGATGTGCGCGGCGAGATCGAGGAGGGCCTCATCCGGGCGGCGGCGGAGCGCGTCCTGGCCGGCTACGACCCGGTGTCGAACTGGGGGGCCTGCCACGACGCGGGCCTGGGTATCGCCGGCGCGGTCCTGGGGGAGCGGACCTACCTGGAGATGGCCGTCAGGGGCTTTGTGCGCCGGGCGGAGACGTACTTCCACGCGGATGGGCTGGGTGTGGAAGGTTCCATCGGCACCTACCACATGATGACGGTCGCCAACATGATCACGCTGGCGGAGGCGCTGCGGCCGACGGGGCTGGATCTCTATGCCGCCCGCCGCGGCGGCGGGGATGGCCCGCGGATCCTGGAGGCCGTCCTGGACGCACCGCTTGGCCTGGCCTTCCGCGACGGTCGCCTCCCCGCGCTGCACGACGGCTGGTATCTGCACGGCAACATGCTCAATCCGGACCTCTACGAGATCGGCTGGTCCCGGTACGGCAAGCGGACCTACCGTCTGGCCGCGGATACCCTCTACGGCGTGGAGCGCTTTGGGGGGGAGGAGCGCGGCCCGGAGGACGGCCGGGCGGCGGGGACGCACGGGTGGCTCGGCAATCCCCCGGTCCTCCCCTCGTACCCCTGGGTTTGGGATTACTTTGTGCGCTCGGTGTTCGTCCCAGCGGAGCAGTGGCTGAGGGCGCCGGCCCGGCACTTCCCGCCACGGGAGTTCTGGGCCGCGTGGAGACCCGCGCCCGGGCCGTCCGTGGCCGACGTCGCCCCAGGCGCAGGCGGGGCAGGCTTCTCTCCGCCCAGCGCCCACTTCCCAGACGGGGGCTTGGTCGTCCTGCGGGCGGACAGGGGGGATGCCTCGATCGTCCTCGATTACGGGCCCCATGGGGGCGGGCACGGGCATCCCGACAAGGGCGGGATCGTCCTGTATGCCCGCGGACGGGTGCTCGTGCCGGACTACGGCACCCCGGCCTATGGCCTGGCCATCAGCGGGCGCTGGTACCGGCGCACCCTCAGCCACAACACGGTGGTGATGGACGCCCGGGACCAGGCTCCCTGCCAGGGGACGTTGCGGCATCTGGAGCTCGGCGGCCCCTGTCCCACCGCCGTGGTCGCCCTGGATGCGGCCTACCCGGGGTCCCGCTGGCGACGGCAGGTGTCCATGGTCGAGGGACTCGTGCTGGTGGTGGACGATCTGGGGGGCGAGGAGGTCCGCACCTTCGACTGGCTGCTGCGGAGCCGCGGCACCCTGGCCCTGCCCGAGGGGCTGACGCCGGACGGCGGCGGTGACCCGCACCTGGAGACCACCGACCTGCACGACCCCTGCTGGTACCGCGGCCCTGCCCGCGGCAGCCTCGCCTGGCAGGACGGCGAGGGCGTGGGCCTGGCGCTCTGGTGGGAGGTTGCCTTGCCGCCGCGGTTGCTCGCCGCGAGGGCCCCCGGCTTTCCGCTCGAGCGGCTCGACCCGATGATCGCCCTGCGGACCCGTGGTGCGAGGTCACGCTACACGGTGCTCCTGGAGCCGTTCCGCGGAGAAGGGCGCGCCGTGGCCGACCTTGGCGCTGAGGGCGCATCCGTGCGGATCACGCTGGCCGGCGGCCGGACCCTCGCGGTTCCCGTCCTCGTCTGAACCGGCGCCGCCGCCCGCACCTGACCGCGGCGGGCTTGGGCCCTCGTCCAGGGCAACTGCCGCCTCCGGGCTCCGGTGCCTTGACCGCGCCTCGGTCCTGCCGTATCCTCTCCGCAATGGCAGGGGTTCCCTGCGCGCCCATCTCGGAAGGAGGGTGGCCCATGATGAAGACGCCGGCTCGGAGCCATGTCGTTGTGGCCGGAACCGTTGTCTGCCCCGCGATCACCGCGGCGGCCCGGGCGCGCCCCCTCCGGTACGGGACCTGACCTCGGGGGAGCGGGCACCGTGGCGCGCCAGCCATGGAGGAGTGCCCGTTGGCACAGGATTCTGCCCCCGAAAGCGCATTGGTCGTCGCCATCAATCGCTCCCTGCTGGATGTCCTGCTGGCCGATGGCACCATCGAACGCTGCCGCCTGCACGGTCGGTACCGCTCTGACGCGTACCGGGGCGAGGGGGTGGTGGTGGGAGACCGCGCGCTGCTCGGCCCGCGGCTGCCACCGCCCGCTCCCGGCGCTCCGCCGCCCCTGCGCGCGGTGGTCGGGATCATGCCCCGAGGCGGCGT
>JAKAUG010000190.1 GCA_021827805.1 Bacillota bacterium
TGGACACCCCGCGCTGGACCAGCACCCGGATACACGGAATGTCGGGCACTTCGAGGATCTCCCTGCCTCCTGCCAGGCTGGTACACCCATGCCAAGCCAATCAAGAGGGAAGTGGGATCCGAGGTGCCCCCCTTTGCCGCGAGCCACCACCGCGACGTGGTCCCCATGTCGGTGGTCACGGACACCCCCGTGTGTCAGCCTTGCGAGCACGTTCCCATGGGTCAGCCCTCGTCTGACTGGTCGAAACGACGGAGGAACGTGCTGGGCGGCTCAACGGCGCAGAACGGACGCAGCGCCTCAAAGTGTTCGAGGTTGCGAGTCACCAGCACTTCAGCGCCGTTTTCGACACACGCCAAGCAAACGCGCAGATCGCACAGATCCGTCACACGCCGAGTAAGGTCGCTCGCCCGGAAACCTTCTGACCACACGATTGCACTGGCTTGCAACAGTTGACCCAACGGCCGGTTCGGGGCACGGAGGGCACATTCCAGGACATCGCGCAGGCCAACCGGCACCACATTGCTCAACACCTCAGCGACGTCAGACAGGAATGTGGTGCATTCCTCATAAGTGTGCCGTCTGGGTGGATTCCCCATCCCCTGCATAGCGTTGCGCACGAACTCACCAAGCACGGAGCGCGCGACGATAGGCACCACGCCCGGAAGGCCTGCCGCGAGCAGCGCCTTCATATTTCCACCCCGAGGATTCAATAGGGCCCCGCAAAAGACAGTCGTGTCGTATGCGACACGAAGACTATCGCTCGAAGGAGACATCTGGCCCCCCATAGCGATCGGCGATTTCAGCTGCAGTCCGCTGTAGACGCGTCATTCCTTCGTGCGTTGCAGCAAACTGGTCCTCCGGAATCCGCCAATCGCCGTCTGGTCCTCCGGGCTGCTCTGCCCTGATCCGCCCGCGCTGGCACCACTTGCGCACCGCTCGTTCGCTGACCTGGAACATCTCAGCGACCTGGGCCGTGGTCAGATACCGCGGCCGGCGAGGGAGTTCTCTGACCTCGATGCGAATGCCGCACCCTTTCACCTCGGTCACCAACTGCTCCAGGAGTTCGCCGGCGGTTGGCGCCACTTCCCGAACGGCAGACACCTGCCGCGAGATCTCCAGCACTTGGCTCCTCGTCAATTCCAGCACGAGGCCCACCTCCATCACCCCCACGATAGCTTCGTTCCGCTTGTTCCGCAAGTACCGGGTGTTCCGGACCAGCATACCCGGCGGTCGGGGTGGCATGCATGGTGCGATGTCGGACTGAAGCCTGCTCTGTTGCGGATCAGCACGTATGTGCGCATGATGGGCTGCCACGACCTCTGCGGAGCGGCATGTCCCGGCACTGTGTGCAGCCCACCCGGGAGTTCCGGAAGGTCTCGCGGCGCAGCACGGCCACCGTGATCCCGACGCGATCGCCGGCGGCACTTGGGAAACGTTGCACCGCGGGCTGCGCCGGGTGGGATACGATGCCGGCGCTTTGAACAAGCTCGAAACGGCTCGCAAGATCGCCGCCCACATCGAGCCAGCCCGCAACAGATCCCGAGGTTTCAAGCACTTTCGAGATGCCCTGTGGAGTCTGTCCACGCGACAACCTGGTGTTGGGGCCCAGTGATCCACGTCGGCTGTCCGGCTTGTTCCACTCGAGCGCCGGTCAACGTGCGGGCGCCGCCCCCCACCGGGATGACCATGTCGCGCACCTTCGACCCCACCGCCGCGCCCGCGTGCGCCACCGTTCGCGCGGGGGCATCCGGGCGCCGCCGCGCTCCTTCCACCCGCCCACACGCCCGCGGCCCACCTTGCAAGCCGGGCCATGCGGGGCGTATGCTGACTTGGGCAGTTTTCCGACAGGCAGGGTGACGCGGTCCAAACCTCGCCGTAACGACATCCCGACGTGTCCCGCCTGTCGGCGCGGAGATCCGTTCGCGGATGGCCTGCATCCTCACCAACACCTCGGGTCTTCCCCGCCCGGTCGCGCTGGACATGCGGAATGGTTCGCGGTGCTCTCCTGACAGGCGCGCGTCCAGGCCCGCCTTGAACAAGGGTCCCGGCTGGGACGCCGCGGAGGGCCGAAGGGTGGGAGAAGATTGCAACTCAGTTGGCGGCCCGCCGCAGGGGCCGTTGTGTGGCTGCGCAGGGTGGCCGTCGACGTCCAGCCTGCCACCTGGTGGCCGTCGGGCCTCATCCGGGCCCCATGGAGCGGCGGGGGCGAGACCTCCATCGGCTGCGGCGACGACGGCCGCGACGGGGGGCGGGCATCATCACTGGTCGCTCGGCACTATGTCGCGGCTCCGGCTTGGTACGGGTGGGCCGAATACCACCTGACACCAGGTGCGTGGGCCGTGCTGTCCTATCGGGTGGCCCATCGCCTGTGGTGTGGCGGCCTGCCGACCCTCGCGTTGGTCGTGTCCCTGCCGGCAAGGATCGGCTCTGGGGCCGAGATTCATCCCCAGGCATTCATCGGCGCACGCCTGAAGTTGGCGCACGGCTGTGGGATCGTCATCGGGGCCACGGCGGAGATCGGCGACGACTGTATCCTCCTGCACGGCGTCACGCTCGGCGTGCGGCACGTCGGGCAGCCTGAGCCCTTCGGCGTGCGCGTGCATCCGCGTCTGGGGAACCGCGTACGCATCGGGGCGGGCGCCGCGTTGCTCGGCGCCATCACCGTCGGCGACGGCGCGCAGATCGGCGCGAACAGCGTCGTCCTGGACGACATCCCGGCCGGTGCCACGGCCGTCGGCGCCCCGGCGCGCATCATCGATCATCGGCGCAGCGACGCCTCCGACGCGGTCGTCGCCTTGCGCCGTTGAGGCGCGCCACACGAGCCCCGCGCGGGGCCAAGCGCTCCCTTGCGCCGCGGCCTCCGTCGTCCGCTCTCGCCCGGACCTCCCACCCGCCCTCCCCGACCACTCATGCGTCAGCGCTGGG
>JAKAUG010000434.1 GCA_021827805.1 Bacillota bacterium
CAGGCCGAGGCCTGGGCCCGGGTCGTGCGCTTCTTGCATGAACAGGGCGCCGCGGCGGGCATCCAACTCGCCCACGCCGGACGCAAGGCGAGCACGGCGCGACCCTGGGAGGGTGGGGGCCCCGTGGGCCCCGAACAGGGAGGGTGGCGCCCCGTCGTCGGGCCGACCGCCAGCGCCTTCGCTCCCAACTATCCCGAACCAAAGCCACTCTCTCCCGCCGAGTTGGCAGGGGTGGCGGAAAGCTTTGCCGCGGGCGCCCTGCGCGCCCGTGACGCCGGGTTCGACGTGGTGGAGCTGCACAGCGGCCACGGCTATCTGTTGCACCAGTTCCTCTCCCCCCTGACCAACACCCGCACCGACGCCTGGGGCCAGGATCGCCGCCTCCTGTTGCGCCAGGTGGTGGATGCGGTGCGTCGCGTTTGGCCGGAGGAGCGGCCGCTGCTGGTGCGCCTGTCCTGCACCGACTGGGTGCCCGGCGGACTGGACATCGCCGACACGGTCCAGACGGCCAGAGAACTCCGCGAGCACGGCGTGGACCTGCTGGACTGCTCTTCGGGCGGCCTGCTCCCTGGGGTCGCCATTCAGGAATACGCCGGCTATCAGGTGGCCTTCGCGGCCCAGGTGCGGAGGGAGGCCGGCCTGGCGAGCGGCGCCGTGGGCCGCATCACGGCTCCCGCACAGGCGGAGCAGATCGTGGCCGGCGGACAGGCGGACATTGTGATCCTTGGCCGCGAACTGTTGCGCAATCCCCACTGGCCGCTGGAGGCCGCGCACGCGCTCGGGGTGGATGTCCCCTGGCCGGTCCAGTACCGCAGGGCCAAGGCGTAGCGACGGCGCCGTGCGCGCCATGGGACGGCCGCTCCTCGGCACGCGCCGGTGGGCAGGCTGTCCCGTGGCGCGGGCGGGACAACCGCGCTACACGCGGGTCCGGGTCACCCCCAGGACCCCGGCCCCGTGGTCGTAGACCATCCGGCCGCCCAGATTGGCGGTCACCGTCACGAAGACCGCCGCCATCACCACGAGCAGGGTGGAGACCCAGGTGGCCCGACCGCGGCGCAGGCCGAAGACCGACCAGCCCTCTTCAGCGGGGAACCGGGTGCCAAGTCGCACGAGCCAGGCGGCGCCCTCGCTCAGCCCGGTGAGGATCGCAAAGTGCTGGTGGGCCTGCAGGATGGGCCGGAGCACGGCCGTGAAGTGTACGGAGCTCTCCGACACCATGCCTGCGACCATGGTGGCCACGGTCGCCGCGGCCGCCAGGGTCAGGCTCCACCAACCACATCGCTGCAAGAAGCGGTCCCTGTCCGGGAACATGCGCCCCGCCACGTCGATTGCCGCCGTCACGTACAGAAGCACGATGGGAAAGTGCAGGATCATCGGATGGATGGTGGGGGGCAAGATCGTTGCCAGCCAGCGGACCAGAGCAAAGGCGATGGACACCAGACACCCACTCCCCCAGGACTTCTAGGATGCTCCACAACAACGTGCGCCATGCCGATGACCTCCCGCTGACATCCCCGCCGCGGTGCCACATGCATGATCAGGCTCCTCAGCCCCGATGCGGCGGGCACGGGCAGGGCGCGGACGGCGGGCAGCCACGACACCACCGCGGGGTCCCGCGAGCCCACCGGAGGAGCGCTTGGCCAGTGCGACGACGACGAGCGGGAATGGCTCGTGGGAGGAGGCGTTCTCGGGCTGAGTGCCGACCTTCCATGACACGCCGCCCCGGCAGGTGGCGTCGCGGGTGGACGCCAACTTGGCAAAGCCCCCCCGCGCGCTTTGCGGGCGCCGTTGCCTCATGATGTTCCACGCCCGAAGCCAGTACGAAACGTCCCCGTTCATGCCACAGCCATTGCCATCCTGGCTGGCAACTGGCGCAGGCGGGAGGCGGCACAGGCCGCTGGAGGCGCCGACCGGCATTCTGCCACCGGCTGGCGCTGGTACCGACCAGAGGCAGATGGCGTTCTCATACCACCCGGCATCCAGAGCCGCGAGGCCTGCTGCGGGCGACGCCTTCGTCCTGAGGAAGGCCCTGTGCCGCCCAGTGCCTTGCCGCGGCCGCAGTCGCACCATCGGCGCCCCTCCCGCCCCGGGCCGCGGCAGTACCGCGCCGCGGTGCTCGGGACGCGTTGGGCCCGGGACCGGCAAGGCACCCAGGGAAGCGTCGGACCAGAGGGGCCAGGAGCTTGAGTGCTCCCGGCCCCACGCGTACGACCTCAGTCGAGCGGGCGGATGCGCAGGCCGCGGAAGGCCACAGGCCCGTGGTCCCCCTGCAGCCGTAAAGGACCCCGGGCCACGTCCTGGTCATGCCAGGCGCCACCGGTGGGCAACTGGCACTCCGCGTTCTCGTGCACCACCTTGCCGTTGAGCACGACGCGTTCGAATCGCGCATTGGAGATCTTGTTACCCGCGGCGTCAAAGCGCGGAGCCCAGAAGCGCACGTCGAGCTCCTGCCACTCCCCGGGACGCCGCGAGGCGTTGGTGCGAGGCGCATGGCCACCGTAGTCCTGGTGGGTCACCGGGTGGTTGTGGCGAGCGTAGATACCCCCGTTGGTCCCGTAGCGCAATTCGGTGTCCGGCGTGCCCCAGCTGTCCAGGATCTGGATCTCGTACTGACCCATCAGGTACACCCCGGAGTTGGAGTGCTGCGCCACGCAGTACTCGACGTGCAGCTCGCAGCTTGCGTGCTCCATCTCGGTGTGCAGGTCCACGGTGCGCCCGCGGAGGGTGTTGACCAGGACACCCTGACCCGGGTCTGCCTCCAGGACCCGGGGATCGTCCGCGGCGAGGCGCACCGCCCCGACCACCTGCCAGGTGTGCGCATCACCGCGCGCCCGCCATCCGGAGAGATCCCGGCCCGTGAAGAGATTGATCCACTCTGCCGTCGCAATTCCCCCCTCATGCGTATCCGTGGCAGCACT
>JAKAUG010000383.1 GCA_021827805.1 Bacillota bacterium
ATGAGGCCACCAGCAGCGTGGACACCCGCACGGAGATGGCCATCCAGGCCGCCATGCGCAACCTGATGCGTGGGCGGACCAGCTTCGTCATCGCCCACCGGCTCTCCACGATTCGCGAGGCGGATGCCATCCTTGTGGTGAGATCCGGGCGGATTGTCGAGCAGGGCACGCACCAAGAGCTGCTCGCGCGTGGTGGCTTCTATGCAGAGCTCTACCACAGCCAATTTGCCGCCCAGGTTCCGTCTAGCCCGGCGGCTGGCTGAGGTGGGCCTGTGCCCGCCACCCGAGACAGGCAGGGGGCCCTCCGCCATGCGGAGGGCCCCCTGCGACTTCCTGACTCTGGCTGCGTCTCCTACTCGGCGGCTCCAGCCGCCCGCAGGGCCGCCAGCACACCAGCGTAACTCCGGGTGTTGATCTCCGCGATCGGCAGCTCCCAGTACGCCCGGCGGAAGACCTCCACCGACACGCCACCCGCAAAGCCGATCTCACGGAAGTAGCGCAGGGTCTGCGCGAGGGGCAGGACCCCCTCCCCCGGATAGAGGCGGTCAGCATCACCGAGCTTGGCCGGATCGCCCTCGGGCACGTCGTTGATGTGCAGGACGCCCCACAGCTGGGGCGGCACCGCCCGGATCTCCGCGTCGGAGACGCGGCTCTTGTGGTAGTGAAAGGTGTCCATCATCAGGCCCAGGGCGGGGTGGTCGGCCGCCCGCAGCAACTCCATCGCCTGACGCGGCCCGGGAATGAAGGGGTGGCCGCCCAGTGGTTCGATGGCCAAGCGGACGCCCGCCGCCGCGGCCGCATCGCCGTAGGCCCGGGCCCGCTCTCCCGCCCTCTGCCACACGTCGGGGCCCTGCTCCTCCGCCCCGGGGGCGTCAGGACAGACCAGAAGCAATGGGCAGCCGATCTCGGCGGCCACGGCCGCCCCCCGCTCGATGGCCGCGAGCCCGCCGCGCCAGTCTCCAAAGAGCCGCAGCCCGTATGGACAGATTGCGGCCACGCCCAGACCGTGGCTCTCGAGCTCGCGCCGCAGCCCGGCGGCGCCCTGCCGCTCCAGATAGGGGCCCAGCTTCCCGGCCCAGATCTCCACCAGGGGGAAACCGGCCGCCGCCGCCGCGGCCAGATCCTGCTCAAGCGGGTAGGGCATGGTCGTAGCGCCGTTGATGCAGGCCTTCATCAAATCTCCGCGCGGCCGTTTGGTGCCCCCGGTTTCAGCCGTGGGCAGGGCCGCGCGTCCCTCCCTTGCGGTAAACTGGAGACGAACGCTGGTACCGAGCGTATGGCGTTGCGCCGAGGAAGCCGTCGGCGCGTAAAACCTTCGTGGTACACATTGGAAGAGCGGCGCTGTCCAAAGGCACCGGCTTGCCGATAAACGGTTTCGGACACAGGCGCCACCTTCCTTGCCAGCCTAGCGATACGTGGGACCGGCGCGCCGCTGTCAGGCGGCCTACCGCGGCGCGATCCGCCAGCCGCAAGCCCCCAGCCGTGGGGTCCTGACGTCCTCGCGCCGTCCCGGCTGTCAGGCCCCGTCGGCTCTCCTCCCTCCGTCGCCTCCCGGAACAGCTCTGTCAGAGCGGGTCCTGGCAACCCGGATGTGCCGCGTCCACGAACCGCGCGCAGGCCTCCATGTCCGCCAGGGCCATCTCCCCGTCCGTTGACGGCTGACCATCAGTCAGCAGCATGTGGCAGAACGAGCGCAGCTCTTCGGTGAACGCCTCCGCGTAACCCATGTGCGGTACCTCCACGCCTCCCGGACGCTGGATGCGCAGTTCGGTGGGCGCGTGGCGAAGGAAGGGGGGGCCGAAGGTCAGTGACAACCTCCCCGTGGTGCCGAAGGCCTCCACCGTCTCGTCCCACACCGACCCCCCCGGTTGCGGACCCCCCATCTCCAGCAGCACCTCGGCCCCACCCGCGCAACGCGCCAGGACGAGCTTGGGAGACCCCTCGTGTGACCAGAGGACCTCCCGCACGGACCCGAACAGGCCCTGGGTAAGGTTCACGTCATGGATCCAGACCTCGATCCACTGGTCGAAGGCCCTGCGCCGCAACTGCTCCCGGGTCGGGGGCGGTGGAGGGGGGGAGGCGCCCGCGGGCGGGGACGGCGGGGAGGGAGCTGGCTCCGCAATCTGCAGCGTCCCCACCCCCTGCGAGCCCGCGACGAAATTGCCTCCCCAGTCGTGCACCCGCGCGTAGCGCACCTGGCCGAGCGCACCACCCGCAAGTCGACGCTCCGCCTCGCGCACGGCGGGGTCATAGCGCTTCATGTAGCCCACCATGAGGCGGGCGCCCGAGGCGCGGGCGGCCGCCACCATGGCCCGGCCCTCGGCCAGGGTGGACGCCAGCGGCTTCTCCGTGAAGACGGGCAAGCCGCGCTCAAGCACAGGGATGCAGGCCGAGGCATGCCACTGCTTGCCCGCGATGACCACCACCCCGTCCAGCTCGCGCTCGGCATCGAGCATCTCCGTCACGTCCCCATATGTCCGGGCGACGCCGAACGCGGCCGCGACGCGTGCCCCGAGCTCGCGGTTGATGTCCGCGAGGGCGAGCACCTCCACACCCGCCATGGCGCGCAGGGATGGCAGGTGGATGCGCTGCATGACGGGGCCGGCTCCGACCAGTGCCAGACGCAGCATGGGGCAAACCCCCGCTCATGTGTAGGTAAGCTGGGGCCGCGGATTCGCCCTCGGGGACGGGTCTCCTACCGCACGTGGAAGGCAGGTTGCCGAGCCGGGCGGGTTCTGTTGGGCCGCCTGCGCGGGGGCCGGGGGTAGCGGTTGGGCCAGGCGGGACCGTGGTGGGTGAAGGGTGGCCCGTGGGGTGGACCAAGGGGCTACGAGGCCGGGGGTTGGGCGGGACGGGGGATCACGTGGCCAGCGTAGCGTTGCTCGTGGACCCGCCGTCGCTCCTGGACCATG
>JAKAUG010000185.1 GCA_021827805.1 Bacillota bacterium
GGGATCAAGCCCCATGCAAAATGTGAGGGTGTGCCAAACGATGCATATGCCTTATTGAGCAGGATCTACCCCCGGCGGCGCTGCGGCCAATCCCGCGGGAGCGCTCCGGACGCCGCTGAGTTCGGTGCCCGGAAGGCCAGGGTCCCGCGCGCCCTGGGGTCAACCCGTCCCCCGCCCGTTGCGGCGCCGAACAGCTCCTGGAGGTGAGCCGGTACATCTCGCGCACCAAATCCACCGTGCGTGATACCGCAAAGGTCTTCGGTGTGAGCAAGTCCACGGTGCACAAAGATGTCACGGAACGGTTGCCCAAGGTGAACCGCGATCTCGCGGCGCGCGTGAAGAAGGTGCTGGACACCAACAAGGCCGAACGGCACCTGCGCGGCGGGGAGGCCACGCGGCGCAAGTATCTGGACGACGGTCAACCTGCGGAAAGCACGGAGTTGCCCATCCTCAAATAGGGCGGCCGGGGGCCGGAATGCGCGTTGGCCTCTTGCGTTCTGGCTCCAGACGAGGCATGCTGAGCTGGAAGGCTGGTCCAGGGGGTGGCTTATGGCGCCCCTCTGAGACCTCGATAAGGGCAAACCCGGCGAGAGCCGGGGACGCAAAGCCACCGGGTCCGACGGCGCGCGGGCGCCAGGATGGCCGGGCTGCCGAAGGGTTTCCCCCACGCGGGAGCACGCCGCCGGGATACCCGGCGGCGCGGGGACAACGTGTCCAACGCGTGAGGGGGTATCCAGCATGATTCGTGGGCTGTACAGTGCGGCGGCGGGAATGCTGTCGGCTCAACTCAGCGAGGGTGTGGTGGCCAACAACGTCGCCAACACCCAGACTCCCGGATACAAGGCCACCGCCTCGTCGATCTCCTCCTTTGGTCTGCAGGGCGTGGAACTTGTGGGCGCAGCCTCCGGGGGACTGCCCAAGGCCCCCACGCCCCTGGCCAGCGTCGGTTCCGGCGCGATGGTCGACGCCACAACCCTCGAGTGGCAGGAGGGACCGCTCTCCAAGAGCGACAACCCCCTGGCCTCCGCCATCCGCGGGGCCGGGCTCTTCGCCGTGCGGAACGGCGCAGGCACCCGCTACACCCGCTCCGGTGACTTCCACCTGGACGCCCGCGGGGTGCTCGTGACCTCGAGCGGTCTTCCGGTGTTGGGTCCGGGTGGACGACCCGTCACCGTGCCTCCCGGCACCGGCACGGTGACGATCACCGCCGACGGCACGCTCATGCGGGCGGGAGCGGCTGTTGGCAGGGTCGGCGTCTACCTGCCGCCCGCGGGCAGCGTGGAACCGGTGGGCGGGGGGCTCTACGCGGTACGGGGCGGGGTGGCTGTACCCCAGGTCACGCCGAGTCTCCGCCCGGGCTTCCTGGAGGGCCCCAATGTCGACGTGGTGGGACAGATGGCGGCGCTGCTGCAGATCCAGCAAACCTTCGCCTCCGATGTGCAGGCGATGCAGGTGGCAAACCAGACCATCGGTACGGCCCTGAACCAGGTGGGGACGGTCTCCTGACGGGGGGCGGGGATCATGGCGGGTGAAATGTGGGTTTCCGCGGCGGGGTTGGCCACGACGGCCTGGACCATCGACGCCCTTGCCAACGACGTGGCGAACGTCAGCACGCCAGGTTTCAAGGCCCTGCTCCCACAGGTGGCCTCCGCGGCCCCGGGGCGGGCCTATCCCGCCGGTCTGGCGGGTGGTCCCCAGGTCCAGCCCGAGGTTCTGGCGGACGGCGGCGTCGGTCCTCAGCGCCTCCTGCTGGACGAGAGCCAGGGCGCCCTTGAGCCCACGGGACAGCCGCTCGACCTCGCGGTACAGGGTGCGGGTTGGTTTGCCGTGCGCGCCAACGGCCAGACGGTGTATACCCGCGCCGGCAACTTCCACCCCGACGCAACGGGGACGCTGGTGGACCCGCTGGGCAGGGCGCTTCTGGGCGCCAAGGGCCAGACTCTGGTGCTCCCCGCGGATGGCAGCGACCCCGCGGTCGACGCCCAGGGGCGTCTGATCGTGCAGGTCAACGGTGCCCCGACGGTGGTGGGGACCGTGGGCCTGGCCCTGGTGCCCGACCAGCAGGCCATGTCCGGGGCGTCAGGGGGAGCCTGGACCGTCACCCAGGCCTCCGGGCCCGCCACCCTGGTTGCGCCGGGCCAACAGGGTGCCGGGACGCTGGCCGCCGGGTACCTGGAGGGAAGCAACGTGAGTCTGGATACGGTCCTGCCCGCGCTGCTCGCGGCCGAGCGGGCCTACCAACTGAACGCCGAGGCCCTGAACACCAGCGTGCAGATGTGGCAGCAGTCGGACCAGGTGCGCGCCTGAGCTCCGGCAGGAAGGACTCACGCCGGCGCGCGCGGAAGGCCAAGGCGGCCGCGGGCGCGGTCGGGGAGTGAGTGCCGCGTGAGCGAAGGGGAAGGTCCGGTGCCGTCCCAGGCCAGCGCCTGGAGCCTGGAGCAGATCCTGGAGATCCTGCCCCACCGACCGCCGTTTCTGTTCGTGGACCGGATTCTGGAGTGCGAGCCCGGGCTCCGCGCGGTGGGGGAGAAGTGTGTCGCCGCCAACGAGCCCTTCCTGGCTGGCCATTTCCCCGGACGGCCAATCATGCCTGGCGTGCTGATCGTGGAGGCCCTGGCGCAGGTCGGAGCGGTGGCGCTGCTCTCGCTGCCGGACTACCGCGGCAAGCTGGCCCTGTTCGGGGGCGTGGACGAGGTGCGCTTCCGCCGTCCGGTCGTGCCGGGCGACGTCCTGCGCCTGGAGGTCGAGATCACGCGCCGCATGGGTCGGCTCGGCAAGGGCAGGGGCCGGGCCACGGTGGGTGGGGAACGGGCCTGCGAGGCCGTGCTGACCTTCGCCGTCGCGCAGTGAGCGGACGGCCTCCCGGGCAGCGCCGCTGGCACCCGCGGCCGCGCCGGGCACCTGGGCCCTCA
>JAKAUG010000412.1 GCA_021827805.1 Bacillota bacterium
GGGCCGTGCGCCCACGGTGGGCCTCATGGTCCAGGCCTCCCCGTGGGTCACGCTGCCAGGCGCGGCGCAGGGCTCTGCCAAGCCCGTCGTCCACGTGCATCTGGACGAGCCCCTGCTGGCCCCCGTGGCCACCGGGCAGCAGGTGGGCGTGGTCCAGGTCTCCTACCAGGGGCAGGTGGTGGCCCAGGTGCCCGTCCTGGCGGCCGGCGCCGTCGCCCGGGGCGGTCTCTTCCGGCGCGCCTGGGACGACCTGCGCCTGGCGATCGATCGTTGGCTTGGCCGGCTGCATCTGTAGGGGGACGATCTGGGCGGGGAGGGTTGGCTCGGTGCGCTTGGCCCACCTCAGTGCCGACTTGGCCGGCGAGACGCTGGCGCGCACTGTCCTCGGCAGCGACTATCAGGTGCTGCTCGTCGCCGGCGTGCGGCTGACACCTCGCTACATCCAGCAACTGCGGGCGCGGGGGGTGCAGACCGTCTACCTGGTCGATGACCTGTCCGAGGCGGTCGTGCCCGAGGCGGCCGTGCAGCTCGAGACCCGCGAGCACGCCGCCGTGCTGGTCCGCCACGCGCTGGCCCGGGCCGAGGCCAACGACCCGCAGGGCCTGCCGCTCGCGGAGCTGGAGGCGGTGCTGAATGAGATCCTCGAGGAGTTGTGGCGCAATCAGGGCCTGGCGGTGGACCTGGGCGAGATCCGGCGCTCGTCGCCCTACACCTTCGGCCACGCCGTGGACTGCACCGTCCTCGCGCTGGTGTTGGGACAGGCGCGGGGCCTGCCCGCCGGGCATCTTCGCCTGCTCGGGACCGGTGTCATGCTCATGGACATCGGCATGGCGCACTACGGCCACCTGGTGAGCCGTCCGGGTGCCCTCTCGCCGCAGGAGTTCGCCGAGTTGCAGGCCCACACCGAACGCGGTTTCCAGTTCCTGCGCAAGGAGGCGGGACTGCCTCTGCTCGCCGCGCACGTGGCCTACCAGCACCACGAGCGCCAGGACGGCTCGGGGTATCCCCGCGGCCTGTACGCGGAGGACATCCACCTCTTCGGCCGGATGGCCGCGGTGACAGATGTCTTTGACGCGCTGCGCTCCGACCGGCCCTTCAAGCTCGGGATGCCCGCTGCCGACGCCATGGGCGTGCTGCGCGCCCTGGGTGAGAACAAGCTCGATGGGGACCTGGTGCGCCTGTTGAGTCAGCGCGTCGCCGTCTACGCCACGGGGACACCCGTGCTGCTCACCTCCGGTGAGCTCGGCGTGGTGCTGGGCCAGACCGCGGCTGGTGGGGCGCCCCTGGTCCGCGTGGTGGCGGATCCGTCCCTGCGGGTCGTGACGCCGTTCGAGCTGGATCTGGGCGCGGACATTGAGGGACGCGGCGTGCGCACGGTGCTGCCGGACTACCCCCGGGAGGTGCTGCAACAACTGCACTACCGCGGCTGAGCCCCCGGACCGAACCCCCGGCCCCCACGGGCCCCTCGAGACGGCGGTCCCCGGAGTCCCGCGGGGCGGCTCGCCGTGGTGCGGATGAATGTGGGCAGGAGGACCAACGCTGTATGGGGAGAAGCGTCGGTCAGGCCCGCTTCGGCGATCCGCCCCGGAGGAGGTCGCGAGCGATGGTTCCCAGGCGCAGGTTGGTGTTCGTGTTCGTGCTGGTGGCCGTCGTCCTATACCTCTTCTTGCGCCACTTCGCCGGGGCCTGGGTGCGGTGGGCGTGGTTCGACCAGCTGGGACTGGTGGAGATCTACTGGCGCCGGGTCTGGGCGCGGCTTGAGACCGGGCTCGGCGCCGGGGTGCTGTTCGGGCTGTTCGCCTACGTGAACCTGAGGCTGGTCGTGCCGGCGCTGCGCGAGGGGGTGCAGGATCCGCGGGGCGGGCCGTACGTGCTCTGGCTGCGCTCCTCGCGGTTGCCGCGTCTGCTGGGGCTCCTGGCTGCGGTCGCCGGGGCCCTGGCGGGGTGGATCCTCTCCTCGCAGTGGTCCACGGTGTGGTTCTTTCGCTTCGCGACCCCGTTTTCCACGATGGATCCCATCTTCCATCGCAACGTCGCGGACTACGTCTTCCGGCTGCCGCTGTATGAGGTTGTCTATCAGTTCGCCGGTGTGTCCTTCTGGCTTGTGGGCCTGGCCGTGCTGGCCACGTACTTCGCCACCGGCTGGCTGAACTTCCTGGACGGGCGCCTGCAGATCCACCCCTGGGCGCGGCGGCACGTGTATGGGCTGGTGGCGGCCTATCTGGCCCTGAAGTCGGTGGGCTACCGGCTGCAGGCCTGGAACCTGCTGTATGACTCCACCCGCGGCTTCACCTTTGGTGCCGGGTACGCCGATGTGCATGCGGCCCTGCCGGCGGTTCGCATCCTGATGGTGATCGCCGCCCTGGTGGCTCTTATGGGTCTGGCCGGCGTCTTCGGGGCCCGTGTGCCCCTTGCCTGGGGTGTCGGCGGGCTCGCCGCCGCCTCGGTGCTGTTGGCCACGGTCTATCCCGCCCTTGTGGAGCAGTTGGTGGTGCGGCCGAGCCAGCTCAGCCGTGAGGAGCCGTACATCGCGGACAACATCAAGGCCACGCGGCAGGCCTTCGGGCTCGACAGCATCCAGCCCCAGCCCTTCCCGCTGCAGAACAACCTCACCGCGGCCGATCTCGCCAGCTTCCAGGACACCTTCCAGAATATCCGCCTCTGGGACTGGCAGATCGCCAGCCCGGCGTTTCAGCAGTTGCAGGGCCTGCGCAGCTATTACCAGTTCGATCCGATGACGATCGACCGCTACACCGTGCAGGGAAAGTACCGCCAGGTGCTGCTCAGCGTGCGCGAGATCAACTACGCCAGCCTGCCGAACCAGACGTGGGTCAACGAGCACCTGAAGTTCACGCACGGATACGGGGCCGTGGTCGTGCCCGCTTCGCAG
>JAKAUG010000224.1 GCA_021827805.1 Bacillota bacterium
CAAGATGAGCCCAGACGAGTGGCGTCTGTACTTTCTTCACCGCCCGAGGGAGCGACCGAGGTTCCTGATTGGGTACATTGGCCCCCATCTCCGCACCCAACGGTTCGGCGGATAGCCCCCCTGGGGTCAGCATTCGGTGAACCGCGTGGGCCACGGGCCCAGCCGGGATAGGCCTGGCGGGCCTGGACACTTAAGGAGCCCGCTATCATTGCTACCTGTAAGCGCGAAGGCGTCATCACAGCATCAGACTTCGGCCCGCATGGCCTCCTACAACCTGGGGCTTCCAAAGGGGCTGGAGCCCCAAGGCTTGCGGGACGGGCAAGGGTCCTGCAAGCGACCTGGTAAGACAGGCCGTGTTCTCGCCCAGCCGGCGAGAGGAAGGCCCAGGCGCGGCCCCTGCGCCTGGGCCTTCTCCTGGGCCTTCGAACTCTTCCAGGACGAATTGCCCGCCAACGCCACCGCTGCTCACGCTCCCCGCCACCCTGACCAGTCGCCACGCTTCGTACTGGCAAGTCGGGCCGCGTGTTGACCCCATTGGCCCTCCCCCGCATCTCGGTCCAAGCCAGAAGCGCCGAAGTCTGAGCCTGACGGGCCACGCACCGACCCCGACCCATTGGCCCCCGGACCAACGGAACGCTCTACGGAAGCAGCCCCCAGTGGCGGTCGAGCGGATCCTGATAGGCGCTGATCCTGCTCTCGAGGATCTCCTCCAGTGTCACGGCCCGGCCCAGCAGGGAGGCCTCGATGGCCGCGTAGGAGACCGCGATGTTGCGGAGGCCCTGCAGGCCATCGTTCTCCGGTTGGGTGCGGTTGGCGACCGCCCTGAGGAAGAAGTGCAGTTCCAGGGCGAAGCCCTCGGTCACGCCCTGCGGGAACCAGCCCTCGCGCAGGGCCGGGTCGGCCTCGCGCTCGAAGAGCTCAGCCGCGATCTCCGTCCGGCCGTCGTCCCAGGTCAGCACCTGACCCTTGGGTGTGTGCTGCAGCGAGCCGGTGCTTCCCTGGATGCCCAGCCCGCCCACGAAGCCCGTGGGCCGGCCATGGCCGCCCCAACCGGTGCCGAACATGCCGATGGCCCCATTTGCGAAGGTCAAGAGCAGGAGCGCGACATCGTCCACCTCGCTCGGCACGCGCTCGAGCACCTGGCCCTCGTGACCGCGCCGCACCCGCTCGGGCAGCAACTGCCGCGTCAGGGCTGACACCTGGGCCACCTCGCCCCCGAGGGTGCGCAGCGTGTCAAAACTGTGCGAACCGAGGTCCAGGACCGCCCCCGCACCCGCCAGCAGGCGCTGGTGGCGCCAGGGCGTCTCCGCGACGATCTTGTCCGGGAACCAGACATCCGCCCCCGTGCCACCCATCACGATGACCTCGGGGGTACCGATCCGCCCCTGCTCCATCACCCAGCTGGCGATGCGCTGCCGGGGCTCGAAGTGCACGTTCTCGGAGATGGCCAGCACCGCCCCCGTCCGTGCGGCGGTCTCCACCATCAGGCGGCCCGCGCGCACGGTCACGGCGAAGGGCTTTTCCACCGTGACCCCCAATCCGGCCTCCAGCGCGGCCAGGGCCACCGTGTGGTGCGCGAAGACCGCCGTGCAGCAGTCGACCGCCTCCACCTCACCGGAGGCCACCAACGCCGCGGGGTCGGCGAAGACCCGCGGCCGGTCGCAGCCCAGTTCGGAAACGATGTAGTCGGCCAGGGCCTCCGCCCGCCGCACGTCCACATCACACACCGCACGCAGGACAAAGTCGCCGAGGCCCTTCTCGCGCAGGGTCCGATACCCCCTGTGCACGTGGGCGTGGCTGATACCCCCGCAACCAACGATCCCGACCCGCACGCTCATGCCCAAGCCCCCCCCGTATCCTCAGCCATCTACCACTTTCCCGCCAGGATCGTCTCGATGTGCGTCTTGGCCATGCGCACATAGCGGCTCGTCTGCCGAAAGCCCTCGACCTCGATGGAGAGCACGCCGTCGTAGCCGACCCGCTCCAGGGCCGATAGCACCTCGGCGAAGTCCACCTTGCCGCAGCCAGCGGGCTCCCCGTCGCTGTCCTTGAGGTGCGTGTGGCGAATGAATCGCCTCAGCTTGAGCACCGAGAGCGCGGGGTCATGGCGCTGGCTGTGCTGGTGGCAGGTGTCCAGGTTGATGCCGAGACCAGGATGGTCCACGTCGGCCGCCAGGCGCAGGAAGGCCTCCGGCGTGGAGCAGATGGAATACGGAAACGTCTCGAGCACCACGCCGCAGCCCTCAGCGGCGCAGATCTCCAGGGCGGCCCGCATCGCCTCCACGTAACGCGCCCAATCCGCATCCCACGAATACCCCGCGGGCAGAGCCCCGCTGACCTTGAAGTCGTGGCGCACGGGGCTGCCGCCGGGAGGAGGCACGGTCAGGTCCACCAGGGGCGCCCCCAGATCCCGCGCGATCTCCGCCCCGCGCCGCACATCCTCCAGCGCCTGGGCCCGTCTGGCCTCCTCGGGGTGGTTGAGCTCATGTCCCCAGACCACCAACTCCGAAAAGCGCAGACCGAGCCCGTCGGCGAGCGTGCCGAGTTCCCGCCGCTTGGGCGGCGTGAAATACCCGGTGTAGGACCAGCCGCCTCCGCGCGAGGCCTGCAGCCCGGCATAGCCAAACCCGAGTCGCGCCACCTCCGGCAGGGCCCGCTCGTAGCCCCAGCCCTCAACCGCCCAACCCCAGGCCGAACAACCGAGCTTCATCCCATCCACTCCCTTCCCGCATCATCGCCAGCGAACGGCGGGCCACCTTCCGCCGCGCCCGCCGCCAAGCTGGTCCGTCTCCACCGGGGCGCCGCGGACCCGCCGAAACGCGCGCCATCCCCCATGGACCGCATCGCCGGCGGCCCGGGCCCCGTGGATCTCAAGGGCCGGGTTCCCT
>JAKAUG010000309.1 GCA_021827805.1 Bacillota bacterium
CCCGCGCCCGCGAACCCCCCCACCAGCGGGATCTTGGACATGGCCCCCAGGGCCGCCCCCTCGACACCCGACACATTCGCCATGAGGCCCGTGACGGCGCCGTGCAGGAGGGTGCCGATACTCCCCTCGACGGTGCTCCACAGGGACTCCAGGGCGTTGCTCACGTCCTGGGCGACGGAGGGCGCCTGCTGTCCAAACTTGGTGCCCGCGGCGTCCATGGTTTTTCCGCTCGTTTCGAGCTCGGTGTCAATGAGTTGCGTGCCAGCATTGACCCCCTGGGACAGATTGTTCGCCCCGACCTGAACCTTTTGCCCACTCGCTGTCGTGGCCGTTCGGACGATGTGGCCAAACTGGTCCGTCTGGCTGCCCAGGTACTGCGACCCCGTGCGCACCATCTGGCCACCCTGCGTCGCCGCACGGTTCAGGACCTGCGCGCCGTGGCTCACCGCGCTGCTGGTGGATTCCAGGGCCTGTCCGATCACCGGATGCGCCTTCTGGATCCGGTCCGCCCCGACCGTGGCGCCCACCACAACCGCCGTCCCAAGGATCTCGGGAGCCGCCGCGATGACGAGGGCCCCTGCCCCGACCGCCTCCGCGCCTGTCGCGGCCCCTGCGGCGACTGCCACGCCCGTGTCCTCCAGGGCAGTCCCGACGGCCACGCCCGCAGTCGTGGAAGTCGCCGCACCCGCGGTCGCTCCGGTCGCGGCTGCCGTCCCGGCCCCTTCCGCGGCGGTCTGGAGTTCCGCCCCTGCCGCCGTGATCTCCTCGGACCCCAGCATGGCCCCCGCAGACGCATCGGCCCCCAGGGTCTGCTCGGAGGTCTGGACCTCCTGGCCGGCCGTCGTGAAGTCTGTCGCCGCCGCGGTGGCGCCCGTGGTGGCGTCGGTGCCGGCCGTCCCCATGGCCCGCTGGACCGTCGAGCCCGCGCCCCGGATCGCCCCCTGGACCGTGCTGGCCGCATCCGAGATGAGGCTTCCGGCCGCCTTGATGTCGTTGGCGATGGCCTTCCCAAACCCGACCGTGAACTTGACCGCCTCCAGGGCCGCGATCCCCCCGGCGAGGTCACGCAGCATGTGGCCGGTCGTGCCCCCGCCCCCCGACAGGGCGTTCACGAAGTAGCTGACGCCCTGCACGAGTTTGTTCAGGGCGGGTGCCACCTCGGCCGCCAGAGCGGAGAACTGCATCCCCAGTTCGGTCAGGTTGGCCTGGGTGGAGACACCGGCCGACGCGCCCTTCTGGATCTGCTGGCTCGACATGTGGAGGTTGAAGCCCTGGGTGGCCTGTTGCGCCGCGCTCCAGTTCCCGAACAGGTTGGACATGCCCGAGAGACCCAGCAGCCCCAGCATCTGCTCGCCCTCGCCGCCTCGGCCCTGAGCCGAGAGGGCCGCGAACTGCCGCTGGATCGTGTAGAACTGCTGGGCCTGCGTCTCGGCCACAATGTTGGGCCCGATCCCCAGGGACTCCAGCTGCAGGGCCTGCTTGCTCAGGGTGCCACTGCCCGGCGACGGCTGGAAGGTCGTCCGGAGGCTGGAGGAGAGTCCCGACAGCCACTGCGGCGCCTCCGTTGGGGAGACGCCCCCAATCGACAGGAGTGCCATCAGCTGCTCCGTCTGCTGCGGGTTCGTGTGGGCCGACCCCATGACCGACTGGATGGACGCCAGGCTGGCGGCGGAGCCGGCGAGCTGCTGCAGCCCCATGGAGGCCATCCAGGCCCCCATCCCGAGGTTCATGGCGCCCCCGAGCTGGTCCGAGACGAAGGAGCCCGTCGCGCCGAACTTGGGCGCCGCAGAGCCGGTGGTGGTGGCTCCGGCGCCCCCCTCGGGCGGCGGCGCGGCGAGTGTGTAGGAGGAACCCAGGCTCACGGCCTCGTTGGGGCCGCCCTGCTCGAACGCCCTGTACATGGCCTCCGCGGCCTGCTGGGCCGAGAGGGCCACGCCGCCCAGCCGCTGCTCCGCCGTCGTGGCGAACCCGGAGACCGACGCCTCCATGCTGGCGGTCGCCCGGGACATGGCCGACTGCGCGGCGTCGGCCGCCGTCACGAACGCGTTGCCGGACTCGGCCGCTTTCGCCATGACGGCGGCGGCATTCTCCGATGCCGTGGAGACTGACCGCATGGCCTCTTCCACGGCTGCCCGCACGCTGGTCGCCATGGCGTCAAAGGCCGCGGGCGGCCCCTCGGCCGCCGCCGTCATGCGCTCCGTGCTGTCGGTCGTGACGGTGGCGGCATCCCGCATCGCTGCCCCGACCCTATCCTGAATCGTGGTGGCGGCATCGCTGAATGCCTGCGCGGGTCCCTCGGCCGCCGCGGTCATGGCCTCAGCCGCCGTCTTGGAGGCGTCTGCCGTCTCGGCCATGGCGGCCCGGATCTTCGCCTGCGCGTCCGCCCCCAACCTGCTGATATCCAGGGCTGAGCCGCCCCAGCTGATCGGGATCTTGCGCGCGGCCACCCCGGACGCCTCAGTGATGGCGCTCATGGCGCCCGTCATGGTCTCCTCGGCTGTTGCGGCCGCGGTCGTGCTGGTCCCGCTGATGGAGCCGAACAGCTTCTGCGCCGACAGGGAAGCCGCGTCCATGCTGGCCGTGAGGCCGTCGGCGGCGACCGCCATGTCCTTCAGAGATGCGGCCCCGGAATCCCCCAGGTCCGCGAATGCGCTCTGGAGCTTGGTGATGGTGTCCAGGAGCGCCGTGATGGCCGGCCCGGCCTGGTCGTCGGCCGCCAGGATCATGTTGAGCCGCGCCTCGGTCTGCATGTCAGCCACGGCCACGGCCCCCCTTGGCACGGTCCGCCAGTTCCTTGCGCGCCTCACCCTCGGCCGCCAGGAATCCCATCCACCGCAGCACCAGGTCGGCCGGCTGCTCGGCCAGCATCTCGGGCGTCCATCCCAT
>JAKAUG010000171.1 GCA_021827805.1 Bacillota bacterium
CAGGACCGGGAACCCAGCGTGTGGCTCGCTCTGATACCAGTAGGCCACCGACGCGATGTCGTCGGTCAGCGGCTGGTACTTGTGGTTGGGCCACCAGCCCAGGGCCTGGATCGTGACGCGCAGGTTGTGTGAGAAGCGGATGGGATCCAGCACGTGCCAACGATACAGCCCGTGCCTGGGCACTTCGTTCTCCACCTTGCGCCAGAGCGGGTAGCCCAAAAAGGGCGTCGAGTAGGTGTCACCAAAGCACCAGGCGCCGCCGAAGTAGTCCTCGGTGCCCGTGCCGCAGATCGTGGGGTCCTGGCCGTCTCCGTCCAGGAAGAACTTCATCTCGCCCTCGCCCCACCAGCCGTTGCTCAGCTGGGTCCAGGCAAGGAACGTGCCGACGTAGTGGCCCTGGCCACGGACGTCGTCGAGCAGGACATGCTCAGGGATCTGGCGCGAGGTGTCCGAGCGGCGCCACTGGGCGTGGAAGTAGGCGGCCTCCGCCGGGACCTCCTGGCGGGCGTAGGTGATCTGGTAGAAGAAGCCGTGGATGTCCTCGGGGCGCTGGTTCTCGATGGTGATGCGCGCCGAGCGGCGGAACGGCATCGGCCAGTACGAATTGAAGCCGCCCGCTGGGTTGACCGCGATCATCAGGGAGTTGACGTTGTACCGCAGTCCGTGGCCGTTGGCGAAGAAGTCGCCGAGGGGGACCTCGATGGACGGCGCGGCCTCGCCGTCCCAGTACATGCGGAGGACGCAATCGCGGTAAGCCTTGGCGTCGACGGTGATCCAGATGTGCTGGATCTGGCCCGGTCCCTCGATCTCGGCCAGGGTAACGGTCTGGCCAGCCCGGAGAGAGATGCACGGCCGGACCTTCCACCCGCGGCCCAGGACTGAGGCTGCGTTCCCGGAGTCTGGTTCCGCCTGGGCGCCACCGCCTCTGTCTCCCTTGGGATTTTCGGCGCTGATCGAGCGGGTCTCGGCGCTGCTGAGCAGCGGGAGTGATGCCAGGAACTCGGATGTCATCAGCGTGCCTCCTTCGAACCCGTCGCTGCGGGGTCCGCGTGCCGGGGCCGGACGGATCTGGCGCACAACGGGGCCTGGCCGGGTTCTCGTGGGCTCCCCGCGTCCCGTGGGGTGTTCGTCGACCCGCCGGGCCGGCCCCCGTGCGGCGCGTTCAGATCCCCATCACGCCGCACCTCCGCGCCGCGGGGCCCTGTCGCGGGCGGCCCCCCTTTGGCCTACCGCGAAAAGCGTCCCTCGCGTCCAGGCAGCACCGGGAACGCGGCGTGTGGCTCGCTCTGGTACCAGTAGGCCACCGACGCGATGTCGTCGGTCAGCGGCTGGTACTTGTGGTTCGGCCACCAGCCCAGCGCCTGGATCGTGACCCGCAGGTTCTGGGAGAAGCGGATGGGATCCAGCACGTGCCAGCGGTACAGCCCATGCCGGGGAAGTTCATTCTCCACCCTGCGCCACAGGGGATAGCCGAGGAAGGGCGTCGAGTAGGTGTCGCCGAAGCCCCACGCCCCGCCGAAGTAGTCCTCGGTGCCCGTGCCGCAGATCGTGGGATCCTGGCCGTCTCCGTCCAGGAAGAACTTGATCTCGCCCTCGCCCCACCAGCCGTTGCTGAGCTGCGACCAGGCCAGGAACGTGCCGACGTAGTGTCCCTGGCCGCGGATTCCCTCGAGCAGGACATGCTCTGGGATCTTGCGCGTGGTGTCCGAGCGACGCCACTGGGCGTGGAAGTAGGCGGCCTCCGCCGGGACCTCCTGGAGTGCGTAGGTGATCTGGTAGTACAGCCCGTGGATGTCCTCGGGGCGCTGGTTCTCGATGGTGACGCGCGCCGAGCGGCGGAACGGCATCGGCCAATAGGAATTGAAGCCGCCCGATGGGTTGACCGCGATCATGAGGGAGTTGACGCTGTACCGCAGGCCGTGCCCGTTGGCGAAGAAATCGCCAAGGGGCACCTCGACGGACGGTTCCGCCTCCCCGTCCCAGTACATGCGCAGCACGCAGTCGCGGTAGGCTTTGGCGTCGACGGTGATCCAGATGTGCTGGATCTGGCCCGGCCCCTGGATCTCGGCCAGGGTGGTGGTCTGTCCGGCGCGCAGCGAGATGCACGGCCGGACCTTCCAGCCGCGGCCCAGGGCCGACCCGGGGTTGCCGGCATCGGGTTCTGCCTTGGCGCCGCCGCCCTTGGCTCCATCGGGATTTTCGGCGCTGATTGAGCGCGTCTCGGCCTTGCTCAGCAGCGGTAGCGAAGCCAGGAACTCTGGTGTCATCGGGGTGCCCTCCTCAGGGCCATGCCGTTTCGCGGCCTGTCCACCGGAACCTGTCGGGATCCGCGGGCAGATGTCTCGCGTCGCGCGCAAGGCCCCCCGGGACAAGGCGAGGGGCACCGGGGGGACGGTGCGCCAGCGCGTCCACCCCCGTTCCGGGTGCCGCCGGGGGGGCGCCCTCCACGCAGGTCCGCCCTCGCCCTCCGGCGGCGCTGCCCTTGGGACCTCGCGGCGCGTCGCCTGTGGGCCGGGTCAGCGCCGGTTTGCGAGGGGGCACCCCGTCTGGAAGAGAGGGCGCGACGGAGGGATGTGCGTCCTCCACTGGCGGTTGGCGATCACCGCCCCAAGCATGCAGCCCCGCCGCCGCGTTGCCGTCCGCGCGAGGCGGCACCGCGGGCGCCGCGGTGAACCTTTCGGCGGATGGCCCGCTTCACCTTATCGAGCGGAACCCTGCCCCTGCTGCGCCGCCGCGTTCTGTGCGAACAGGGCGTGAGCCAGGCTGATGGTACCGTCGATCCGCACCAGCCACATGGACAGCATGAAGGCGAGACTCACCAGCGCGGCGAGGACGGCTGTCCATAGCACCCGGCGGTCGTCGGGGGGGCCCCACCCGGCT
>JAKAUG010000319.1 GCA_021827805.1 Bacillota bacterium
ATCTCTCCGCTTGGCCGGGGACCAGCTCGAGGTGCGCCTGACCGTGGCCCTGCCGGCCAGCGAGCGCCGGGTGAACGGCGGCCGGGCCGCCGCCGCGCTGGACGTGGCGCTGCCCGCTGCCCTGGGCGCGATGTTCCCCGGGGGGCCGGTCGAGGCCCGGCAGCTGCGCGCGCACTGGGAACTGTTGCAGGACCAGCGGGCCCTGCGCGATCTGTTGCGCGCGCGCGGCTGGGTGGCCTTCATCGCCGACGGGTCGCTCCTGCCCCGCGCGGGGGGGGCCAGCGATCTGCCCATGGAGGGCCGGGCCGCGATCCACTGGCAGACGCCGGAGGCGCTCGCCACGACCGTCGAGCTCCCCCACCGCGGCGCGGTGCGCGGCCTGGCTGTCGGCGAGGGCGTGACGCTCCTGGTGGGTGGGGCCTATCACGGCAAGTCCACCGTGCTGCGGGCCCTGGAGCGCGGGGTGTATGACCACGTGGCCGGGGATGGGCGCGAGCTGTGCCTTGCGCGCGCCGACGCGGTGACGCTGGCCGCCGAGGACGGCAGGGCCGTCAGCGGCGTCGACATCTCCGCCTTCGTCGGCCCGCTACCCGGAGGGGTCGAGACCACCAGTTTCCGCACGCTGGCGGCTTCGGGCAGTACCTCCCAGGCCGCCAGCCTGGTTGAAGCCCTCGAGATGGGCTCGCGGTGCCTTCTCGTGGACGAGGACCGCAGCGCGGCCAACTTCATCTCGCGGGACGCGCGCCTGCGGGCCCTGGTGCCCGACGGCGAGGACCCGGTGGTCCCCTTCGCCGATCGCGTGCGCTGGCTCTGGGAGGGCCTTGGGGTGTCTGTGGTGATGGTGGCGGGCGGCGCCGGGGCCATGCTGGGGGTGGCCGACCGCGTGATCCGCCTGCGGGGCTACCTGTCTGAGGACGCGACCCGGGCGGCGGCCACGGTGGTGGCCGAGCACCCCGAGCCCGGGCGGCCCTCGCCGCGGCCGCCCGCCGCGGCCCGCCCGCGCGTGCTCGGCCCGGAGACCTTCGCCGCGGTGACCGAGGGCGAGCATCTGCGGGCCAAGCCGCGGGGCCCACGCGCTCTGGTGGTGGGCGCGGCCGACGTGGACCTCGGGGCCCAGAGCCAGCTCGTCGAGCCCGGCCAGCTGAGCGCGCTGGCGGACATGCTCCCACGGGCGGCGGCCTACGCGGACGGGCGGCGCACCCTGGCCGAGGTGGTGCGCGAGGTGGAGGCGGACGTGGACCGCCTCGGGCTCGGCGCGATCTCGCCCTGGGCCGGCCAGGTCCCGGGGGAGTACGCGCGGCCGCGGGGCTTTGAGCTCGCCGCCGCCATCAACAGGGTCCCTGGACTCCTGCTGGCCGGTGACCCCCTGCCCAGCTTCGCCGAGCGGCCACGCCGCCCCGCCCTGCGCGTGCGTGCGGCCGTCGTTTCGCCGGAGGGCACGCCCCGGCGCATCGTGGC
This sequence comes from Bacillota bacterium, assembly GCA_021827805.1. Classification (GTDB taxonomy): domain Bacteria; phylum Bacillota; class Sulfobacillia; order RBS10-35; family JAJYVN01; genus JAJZWQ01. Next base: position 1,459 of record JAKAUG010000319.1, read on the forward strand.
CTCCACCGGCAGGGCGCCGGCGGGTCGGGGGCGGGGGCTGGTGCCCAGCGGTCGGCCCGGGGTCCCGGCCGGGGGCACGCGTGGGCGGGGGGACACCGGGGTCAGGGTCCAGGGCAAACCCGCGCAGGGGACAGGGGTTCAGGGGACGAAGCCCCAGGCGGAAGGCCGTGCGCGCGCCCCACGCACGGCGCGCCAGACCCTGCGGCCCGGCGCGGGCGCGATGGGGCGGCTGCTGCCGCTGCAGCAGGGGGGGGCCAGCCCGGGCGGCACGCGTGTGCCCCCGTCGCCGGCGCCGCGGACGGGGCCGGCGGGTGATCGGTCCCAGCGTCGTCCAGGGTAGCCAGGATTGGCGCATTGACCGTCAAATCGGGCGAAACGTATACTTCCCAAGGTTGTCCCACGCCAGGGCGGAGGTTGGATGTTCTTGCGCAGGAGACGCCGCGCGGCCGTGATCCGTCTGGTCGTCACCCTGGCCCTGGTGCTGGGAGCCGCGGTCTATTTTCTCAAGATTCACCCGATTTACGACGCCATCCACAAGGGCCTGGACCTGCAGGGCGGCATCGAGCTGACCTACCAGGCCAGTGGCACGCCCGAGCAGGCGGTGACCCCGCAGACCCTCAACGCGACCCTGCAGGTGATCGAATACCGGGTGAACAAGCTCGGGGTCAGCGAGCCGGTCGTGCAGCTCGAGCCGCAGAAGGCGCGCATTCTGGTCGAGCTGGCCGGGGTCAAGAACCCGCAGCAGGCCAAGCAGATCCTCGGCACGACGGCGAATCTGGAGTTCAAGGACGACAAGGGCAACGTGGTGGTCACCGGGTCCCACCTGCTCTCGGCGACGGCGGAGTACTTCCCGAGCGCCCCCGCCGGGCAGACCTACCAGGTGGCGATCAAGTTCGACAAGGCCGGCGCCAAGAAGTTCGCCGCCTTCACCGCCGCGAACCAGGGTAAGAACATGGGGATCTATGTCGACGGCAAGGAGATCTCCAACCCGGTGATCGAGGCCGGGTGCTGCCCGAGCGGCTCAGCCCTGATCAACGGCAACTTCACCAGCCTGCAGCAGGCCCAGGCCCTGGCGATCCCTCTGGCCTCTGGCGCCCTGCCTCTGAATCTGACGATCATCAACGAGCAGGCCGTGAGCGCCACCCTGGGGGCGGCCTCGGTCAGCGCCAGCGAGAAGGCCGCCGCGGTGGCCCTGGCCCTGGTCGGGGCCTTCATGTTCCTGATCTACCGGGTGCCGGGCCTGTGGGCCGACATCGCGCTGCTGGTCTACGCCATGGTCTTTCTGGGCGTGCTGGCGGGGATCAACGCCACCCTGACCCTGCCGGGGATCACCGGCCTGATCCTGTCCATCGGGATGGCCGTGGACAGCAACGTGATCATCTATGAGCGCATCAAGGAGGAGCTGCGGGCGGGC
>JAKAUG010000263.1 GCA_021827805.1 Bacillota bacterium
TCCTAGGCACAGGTTGCCGAACCGCAGGGCCACTTTCGCCAACGTTCGCGACCAGGGGGGTATGCAGATGGCGGCGGAGCCAGCACCACGCCAAGCGGGCCGTCCCGGCGTCCGGTTCCTGCGCCCACCCACGGTGGGTCTGGTGGTGCCCGTGAGGGACATCCGGGACGTCGCCCAGCGGATGCTCCTGAACCTGTTGCGCTATGGACGCGCCGCCGACATCACCTACCGCGTGGCCTTCCTCGACCAGGGCCCGCTGGCGGACGAGGTCCGGGCTCTCGGGGTGCCCGTCCATGTGGCGCTGACCGGGCACCTCGGCGAGGTGCGGCGCTATCCCGCCGTCGTGGCCTCCCTGGTGCGCTGGATCCGCCGCGAGAGGCTGTGCGGTGTCATCTCCTGGACGGGCGGGGCGCACCTCTATGCGGCTGCGGCCGCCGCGCTGACGGTGGGGGGCAGCCGCAGCGTCTGGTTCCACCACGGGGTGTGGCGGCGTGCGGACTGGACTGCCCAGGACCGGGTGCTGGCGGCCCTGCCGGCCCGGGAGGTGTGGTGCCCCTCGCTCCAAGCCGCGAGTTCCATGCGCCTGGCCGCTCCGCGCCGTCCGGTGCGGGTGATCTACCCGTCAGTGGACCTGCAGGAGTTCAGCCCCTCCAGGCTGCCGTCGCCGAACGAGGTGCGCACGACCCTGGGGCTGCCGGCCCGGGGACCATTGGTGACCATGGTGGCAGACCTCGCGCGCGGCACGGGCGTGGACACGCTGCTGGCCGCGACGCCGCGCATCCTGGAGTTGGCCCCGGGTGCCCACGTTCTGGTGGTGGGCGACACGGACCCACCGGACCCCGCCTACGTGGACGTGCTGCGGCAACAGGCCGAGAACCTGGGGATCCAGGAGCGCATCCTCTGGGCCCGGGGCTGGCGGCACCGGGCACTCTGGCTGCAGGCCGCGGATGTGGTGGTCCACGCCGCCCGCCAGGAGCCGTTCGGCATGGCCGTCGTGGAGGCCATGGCCCTGGGCAAGCCCCTGGTGGCCGCGGCGAACGGTGGCCCTCTGGAGGCCGTGCAGGATGGCATCACCGGCCAGCTGTTCGCCGCCGGCGAGCCGCTCGCACTGGCTCGTGCCATCGGACGCTATCTCGCCCAGCCCGACTGGGCGCAGGAGGTGGCCGACCGGGCCCGGGCTCGGGCCCAACGCTTCAGCGCGGCGCGGATTGCCACAGAGGTCAGCCGGGCCTCACTGGCGCTCTTCGCCTGACACCGGACGGCCGTCTGGCGGATGTGGGGGGAATTGGAATGCAAACGCACGACGCACCAACCAACCTGGGCCTGGCGGTGGCAGAGGCCGAGTCCGACCTGCTCTTCGGCCGGGGGCGTGAACTGGAGGCCCTGCGCCAGAGACTGGAGGCCAGCCGGCATAACCCGACGGTGACCTATGTGCACGGTCCGGCGGGAACCGGCAAGTCCGCGCTCCTTCGCGCCGTCCGGCGCTCGGCGGCGTCCGCCGGCATGTGCGTCGCGGTCCTGGACGCCGTGGGATCGCTGCGGGGACCGGAGATGCTGCTGCGCGCCCTGGCGCAGGTCCTGCCAGGCGAGGCGGGGGGCACCGGGCGGACACCCGCGCAGGTCATGGCGGGGATCAACGAGCTGGCCAGGCAGCGGGGCGTGCTCCTGATCGTCGATCATTACGAGGACCTGGTGGCCTGGGACTCCTGGTTGCGGCACGAGATCCTCTACCAGTGCGGTCCGGGCGTGGCGGTGCTCCTGGCCGGTCGCCGCACCCCGGACGAGGGCTGGCCCGGGGACCGACCATGGCGTTCGGTGCTCCAACCGCTTCCGGTTGCCCCCTTCACGCCCGAGCAGGCCACGGCCTTTCTGGAGCACTGCGGGGTCCTCGAGCCGTCGTTGCAGCGGGAGGCCCTGCACCTGGCCGGGACCAGCCCAGCCCTGTTGGCCGTCGTCGCCGACGCGGTGGTGCGCCTGTCGGAATGCGGGCGGGGTGACGTGGGGCAGGCCGACGAGGTCGCGCGCTGGTCGGCTCTGGTCGAGCAGATGCTGCATCCGGGCTCGCGCCGCAGCGCCTGGCGGGCGGGCGTCGGCTCCTGCGCCATGGACCGCGTCCTCGCGGCCGCCTCGCTTCTGCCCAGCTTCGACCGTGATGTCCTCGTGAGCATGCTTGGCGCCGCCACGGTCGACGCGGGCTGGTCGCAGGTCATGGCCCTGCGGCTGGTCTACCCGTGGCAGGGCCACCACCGCCTGCATGACACCGTCCGCGAGGCCCTGCGCGCCATCGTGCTGCGCCAGCGACCCTGGGCCCAGGGGCGCTGGCGCCAGCAGGCCTTCACGCACTGCCTGACCGGGTGCCGTACGGCAGGGGCCTTCGAACACGAGATCGCCTTGGCCCTGGCCCTGCACGCGTCCCCGGTGGGCTATCGGCTGGATGCTCCCTGCGAGACGCGGATGAGCATGGGCGCGACCCTTCGCGACCGTCAGGAGATCCGGGAGCAACCAGAGGCCCCCTTCACCCCGCGGCTTGTGGAGGCCCACCCTGATTGTTTTCTCGTCCTGCGCGCGGCGGACGGCACGTTGGCTGGCTACAGCGCCGCGCTCCCTCTCACTGCCGACCTCCCCTCATTGCTCGGCGAGCAGTCGGCGCGTCTGCCGGCTGAGGCCCGCACCCATGCCCAGGACTCGCTGATCGTATGTCTGCTGCGGGTCCTGAGCCCGCAGGGAGGGGTCCGTGAGGCCCTGTGGCGCCATCTGCTGCTGCAGATGGCCAACAGCGGCCGAGTGGTCTCCCTGGTGCAGGATCCTGCCACCGTCACGCTGCTCACCGCGCTCGGGTTTCGCTGGGAGCACGACGACACCCACGGCC
>JAKAUG010000485.1 GCA_021827805.1 Bacillota bacterium
GGGAACCCGCCCCACGGGGAGTGCTACGCCGACTGCAACGGAGTGACGGGGTTGCCGGCGCTCTGCCACGGCGCCTACTCCTCGGTGCCGATCTGCCTGCCGCCGGGGTGCGGGACGGCCGGGCTGCCGACGTGCCCGGTGGCGGACCAAATGTGGCTGACCTGCACCGAGCGCCCGGACCACTGCAACTGGCCGGTGCTCATCGGGCCGGTGCGAGGCAAGTGGGGGATCGCGGTGCGCCCGGCCGGCGCGCCCGCGCAGTACATCGGGCATTCATCGGGCACATGGCCGCAAAACCCCTCGTCGGCAGAGGCGAACCCGTATGCGCCTGGCGCCGACGCCCTGCCCAGCTACAACGCGGAAGGCCAACTCGTCGGGAACTGAGAGGAGGAGGTCCGATGAAAGCCGCGGCACCGCCCTCACACACCCGGTGGGGGTGGATATGGGTGTACACGGTGGGGGCTGCGGTGGCGGGCTGTGTTGTGGCGGCCCGGGTGCACCAGCTACACCCGCTCGATCCCGACCGCATCACCATTGGTGTGGTGATGGCGGTCTATGTCACGGTGGCATGCGCCCTGGCAGCACTGCACGCCCGGCGTGTGCGGGCGGTGTGGAGGTGGGCCCGGCGGCGGTGGGTCGTCGCCGCCTGCCTCTCGGTCCTGTCGCTGCTCCTGGGTGCCTGTGCGCTGCCCACGCATCCGGTGGGTGCCGCCACCCCCTCCGCTGCTGGAGCGGGTCGCTATGGTGCAGGTCTGATTGCCTTGGCACCAAATGGGCGGCACTTCACGTCGGCCGCGGCGGTGTTCGTGTTGCCGCGGCTTCCCGCGACAGCGGCGGGCACAGAGGTGCTGTGGGTGGGTGTGACAGGGCCCAAGCGCTCCCCGCTGGTACAAGCTGGAGTGTTTGTGTCCTCGGGTGGGACGCCGTCCGCCGTGCTACTCCGGGCAGGGGCTTCTTCACGAACCCCTGGAGGAGGCATGATCTCCACTCTCCCGTTCGCGGAAGATTATGTATCCTCCCAGAATCCAGGCGTAATGCCAACTCCTCGAGTGGTGGTACACCCCGGTGACACTGTGTCCGTGACGGTGCGCCAGGTGTCCGCTGGATGGGAGTTGACGGTGCGCGATGACACATCCGGTGGCTCTGGGTCGGTGTGGTGCGCCTGTCCAACCTCCGCAACGGAGGCAGAATGGTTCGTGGAAGATCCTGTCACAGGAAAGCATTATGTGACCTACGCACCCACCCCCGTGCGGTTCCTCACCGCGCAGGTGACGGTAGGGGTGGGGCCCCTCACACCCGCGACAGACTACACACACTGGTACGAGGTCCGCGATGGGCTGCGCGGCACGCAGGCGCCCCTGCTGCTGTCGGGCGGTGGCGGCGGTTTTGAAGTTCCCGACCCGACGCCGTGGAAGCTATCACCACTGTCGCGTCGTGGGTTTTCGGCCGACCAGCCCCCCCACACAGCTCTGCCGATACTCTGGCCCTACCCTGTGGTCACTCCGGCCCAGTGGGCTGTGATGCAGCGGTCGGTGCTGCGGTGCATGGCCGCGCTGCAGCCCAAGTGTTCCGCCGGCCCGGTGGTGGTCATCGGGCCCCCGGCGTCATCCACGCCGTGACACGGCGCATCCGTTGCGGCTGTAGGTGATGACGCTGTTTTTTTCGGCCTTGGTGTGACGCTTTGAAACGGGTGCTGTGGCGCTTGTCACAGCGACCCCCTTTGATGGCGGCTCAAAGCCTTGGGGCGCAACGGTTCGATGGGTGTCACACCCCAGGTGGTGCCGGCAGGTGTGACAAAGGCCGTGGGGACCTCGCGGGTGTGACACGGCGCATCCGTTGCGGCTGTAGGTTGATGGCGCTGTTCTCGGGGCTCGGTGTGACGGCTCCGGAGACGGCGCACACCGCGCAAGTAACCACCACGTGTGACACATGGGGGGATGACGATGACGGCGCAATCGCGACCCTGGGCGGCGCTGCCGCACCCGGCGCCCGGCGAGCGGGCCGCCCGGACCGCGGGGCGGCAGGCGGCGGCCTTCGTGCGGCGGCACCGCCTGGCACACGTGACCAGGATCGCCCTGGCCGCCAGCGGGCACCCGGTCGACATGGCGATTCGGGATTGGTGGTCGGGTTGGGGGCGCCGGTCCCTGCTGCCCACGGGGCTGCTGGTCCTCGGGGCCAACGGGCGCTACTGGCTGTTCACACCATCGCCTCCGCCCGCCGCGCTGGTGGACGGCCTGCACCGCGCCGTGGTGGCGGCCCTGCGCGGGCCCACGGCAGCGCCGCGCGTCCAACCGACGCCGCCCCCGATGACGGGGAAGACGCCAACCGAGGCCGCGGCGCGCGAGGTCCGACTGCTCCTGGCGGCCACGGCGGAGGGGCATCGGCGCGGCGCCCACCGCTACCTGTTTGCAGGGCGCTGATGGCGGTGCGGTGACGGCCCAACACCACGGAGAGGGGTTTTGGCGATGCCACGAGACAGAGGGGCCCTGGAATACGATCGCACCACCGGGCGCTGGACCCTGGCGGGCCACCCCCTGCACTGCGGCGACGGACTGGAGGTGTGGGTCGGCGGCCACTGGGTGCCTGTGCGCCTGGAGTACCAGGACCGCCTTGGCTGGGTGCTCTTCGCGGACGATGATGCGGTGCGCATCCTGCCCGGCCGCAACCTGACAGCGCGCCCCGACCCCCCCAACCGTGGCCCCGCGCCCTGATGGGCGGCCACAGATAACGTAGGCACTTACATTCCCCGCGTCAGCCGGAGATATCTCGTGAATTTCGGAGGGATGAATTGTCAGGAGGCGCGATTCCTCGCGAAGCGTAGATAGGAGCGGCGCCGCGTGTCAAGGGCCCACAAGGCGCTGA
>JAKAUG010000416.1 GCA_021827805.1 Bacillota bacterium
AACAGTGGCACAAAGGTGAGGATCGTCCGCTGCCGCGGCATCTCCCGGTGGCGCACGTAGGCCTCGCCATAGACCGAGGCCAGCGCCCCCACGCCGCCCACCAGGAGGAGGATCCAGGCGCCCAACGGCACCAGTTCCCAGCGCAGGGCGAAGGGGGCCGGCCCCAGGCTCAGCGCGCCAAGCGGCTGGGGGCGGGAGAGGGCGCCCAGCGCGGCGAGCGTCAGGGCCGCACTCCCCACGGCGGAGGCCAGCGAGGACAGGCGGAGCCGGGGCCGCAGCGCCCCGGCCAGGGATGCGAGCGCAAGGCAGAGCAGCCCGAAGCCGGCGGCGATCTGGGTCATGCGTTGGCGTTCTCCTCAAGGGGGCCTGGCGGCGGTGGCGCGGTGTCCGGGGACGTGGGCTCCTGGCCCTCGGTCGCGAGGATGGTCTGCATGGAGTCCAGCCGCGCGGTGAAGATCTGGCGCAACGCATCCAGCAGGACGAACACCGTGGGGTCGCCCACGCTGTACAGGACGGAGGGGCCCGTCTTGCGCGCCACCACGATCCGCGCCGTGCGCAGCACGGCCAGGTGCTGCGAGATGTTGGCCACGGCCGGATCCACCTGGGCGTGGATCTCGGCCACCGGAAGCTCGGAGACCCGCAGGACCTCAAGGATGCTGATGCGCACGGGGTGCGCCAGGGCCTTGAGATACTCCGCCTTGAAGCGCTGCAGCTCACCGATCACCGAGTGGCCTCCAGGCGGTCAATTCGACAGTGAGCATGAGATCATCTCGCGTTTTCGTCAAGTGGCAATGTGTCCATCCGAGCCATCCGAGCCACGGGACCGTGGGGGCCACGTTGTTATGCGGAACTGGAGGGTGTGGGTCGCGCCGCGGGCCCCCCGAGTTCGCTGGCGGGGCGGAAGCGGTGTGCCACAAAGGTCGCCGGCGGCACCGGCCGGCCGGCGCGGATGTCCAGCGCCAGGCGCAGGAGGACCTCGCCATACTGTTCCGGATGGAAGGCCACCCCTCCGACCAGGGGGGACATGGAACGGCGGGCCTCCGCCTGGGCCCGCCAATCCAGGCCCAGGGACACCGCCAGGCACGCGACCGCGCCGTCGGCCTCCCGGCACGCGGCGATGGCGCCGAGCACCGCTTCGTCGTTGACGCCCAGGGGCAGGATGCGCAGGGGGCGTGGGCACTGGGCCAACAGGTCGCGGACGGCGTGGCGCGCGCTCTGCTCGTCGTGTCCCGCGACCACGGCGCGCACCGGCAGTCCGGGCAGCACGCCCTGGAGCGCATCCAGTTGGCCCTGCAGGCGCGCGCGTTGCGGAGCCCGCATGCGGGGGGACTCCAGGGTCAGGGCCAGATCGGCCCTGCCCTCCCAGCGTCCAAGCACCTCCTGAGCCAGCGCCAGGCCGGCGACCTGGCCCGCGCGGTAGTTGTCCACGCCGAAGTACGTGGCACCGGGCAGGGGAAGATCCACCGCGATCACGGGGATGCGGGCGGACCGCAGCCGGTCCATGACCACATTGCCCACGGCCTCGTCCACCCCGTACTCGATGACCAGGTCCGGTGCGGCCGCCAGCAGGGTCTCGACGTTGGCCAGCACACGCTGATCGCTGCCGCCGTTATCGAGCAACAGGAGCTCCACGGCCCTGGCCGACGCCGCGGCTCGCTCGACGCCGCGGCGCACCTCCATGCAGTAGGCCGCCGCGTCGGACATGTTGGCGAAGGCGATGCGCGCCAGGGGGGAGGATGGCCGCGGGGGGGTGCGCCGCGCGAGCCCGGGCTCGCAGAGCGTCAGCTCGGCCTCTTCCGCGAGCAGCGCCCGGGATCGGGCAGACAGCGCCGCACCCGCCAGCACGTGGCGGAAGTCGCGGAGCTGAGCGACGGGCTGGGCGCCAACGGGCTCGGCCTCCGGACCGGACCCCAACAGGAGCACAGGTTCGCTGGCCGCGGCGAGCAGGGCGCGACGCACCTCCGCCGAGACGGGATCCGGGTCGCAGATCAGCCCCTGCGGGGTGTGCTGCTCCGCAGCGAGAAAACACCAACGCACCCGCCAGCCGTGCAGGGGAGGCTCCTGCGGGTGCAGCCGTACCTCCAGGCCTCCGGGGCGCACCAGGCTTCCCGCGAGCAGCACGGTGTTGCTCGGCTCGTCCGCCAGGCAGCGGGCGGTGTCCAGCGCTGCGGCCACGACGCGCAGGCCGCGCCGCTCGCTGAGGGCCTGGGCAATCCCCAGGCAGAGCGCCGAGCCGTCCAGCGCCAGGGAGTCGCCGTCGCCGACCAGAGCCGCCCCCTCGCGGGCCACCGCCCGCTGGGCGGCGGACAGCGGGCTCCGCTGCTGGCCCGCTCCCGCCCTGGCACCCCCGGGTACGGCAATGGCCCCACCGCGGATCTGCCGCAGCAGGCCCTCCCGGTCCAGAACGGCCAGGTCCCCCCGCACGGTCAGGCGCGAGACTCCGAGCAGCGGCACCAACTCAGCGATGCTGGCGCCACCCTGCCGCTGAACGGTCGCGAGGATGAGCGCGCGGCGCTCCTCGGCACGCATGGCGTGACCCCCCCACCGAAAGGCATGTCGTCCGACGGCTATCCAAATGGATACTAGAGCAACAGCGTGGTCGTGACCATCCAAACGGTTTGAAAGGCCTCACCGGATGGCAGGAGAACGGTCGCCCTGCCGGAAATGCCCTCTCCGCCGCATGCGCACCGGAAGGATGGTGTACCGATGACCCAGCACAGGAGCGCGGTGGTGTTCGTGCTGGCTGGACTTGTGACCGCCGGGTGCGGAGGGGCCGCTCCGGCCGCGGGCCACGGCGGCAAGAGCGCCCCCCAGGCCCAGGCCGGCCCGGCGGTGACGCTGGCTCCCGGGGCCAGCAGAT
>JAKAUG010000401.1 GCA_021827805.1 Bacillota bacterium
TTGGGCCGTGGGAGGGCACGATGCGATGCCCATGGCGGTCGCCGACGACATGGCCCTGGGCCGCCTCCTCAAGCGGGCGGGCTTCCGGCAGACGATGGCCCTGGCCGGCTTTCAGGGCGCTCCCCTGCTGGAACTGGAGTGGTACCCCGACCTGGGCTCCGCCGTGCGGGGACTTGAGAAGAACGCGTTTGCCATGTTCAACTTCCGGACCGTCGCCGTCGTGGCCTGGTCGCTGGCCGGCACGCTGATGACGGGCCTCCCGCTGTTGGCGCTGCTGCTCGCGCCGGGCTGGCACCGTCTCCCGTGGCTTGCGGTCTCCGTCCTGGTCTGCGCCGCGTTCTGGACATCTGGACGGCAGATGCTGGGACGTTTTCCGTGGTTCCTCGGGCTGCTCTTCCCTGTGGCGCAGTTCACCCTGACGTGGGCGGTCCTCCGCTCCGCCTGGATGACGCTCTGGCACGGGGGCGTCAGATGGCGGGACACGTTCTACCCATTGCAGGAACTCCGCCGGGCCCAACTCCCCCACCTGCGCCTGCGCCGCGGCGCCTGAGGCGCGAGCCGCCGAGTGTGGTGCGCCGGGAGCCCGTTCCCCCGGATGGCGGGGACGTCCCGCGGTCGCCACCGGCGGGGTGCGCCCCGTGCCACAGACGGTCAGCCGTTCCGCGTCTCATGGAATTTCGTTCCCCCGCGCCGACATGGCGCTGGTTGCCTGCTCAACGCTTCCCGCGTCTGGTGCTCCCACTCGCGACGGACGGTCGGTCTCCCGGTGTCCTGTTCTGCCTGGCAGCAAAGGGCAACGTGGTCGCGTATGAGGTGGACCTGGGGGACGATCCGACGGGGGGCGTCATGCGCGTGTTCCAATCTGTTGCTGATGCCGCCAAGAGTGAACGGTACGAGGCTTGCCTTCTTGGGCGGGCGGCAGACGCGGAAGCGGATCCGCGCGTGCGGCAGGGCGAACTGGACCAGGACAAGCGAGACAACTGCTCACGTCCCAAGACGCCGAGTTCGTGGACGTGTGCATCGCGATCCAGGTGGGGGGAGGGGCCTGGCGGGACGCTCCGTCGAGGCGTGAACGGACGGCACCCGGGTACAGTGACTCATCGGTACCACCCCGCCTGCGCCGCGTAGAGCGCCGTGTACGTCCCGCCCCGCGCCAGCAACTCGTTGTGGCTGCCCTCCTCCGTGATCCGCCCGCCCTCCAGCACGAGGATGCGGTCAACGAACCGTGTGGCGCCCAGTCGGTGCGTGATCATGACCGCCGTCCGCCCCGCGACCAGCTCGCGGAAGCGCCGGTACATCTCCGCCTCCGCGAGGGGATTCAGCGCCGCCGCCTGCTCGTCGAGCACCACGAACGGCGCCCGCCGGTACAGGGCGCGCGCCAACGCCACCCGCTGCCACTGCCCGCCGGAGAGCTCGACCCCGCCTGTGAACTCCCGCCCCAAAGGCGTCTCCGCCCCCCGCGGCAGCCCCGCGACCACGCCCTCCAAGCCCGCGGCGAGTAGCGCCTCGTCCACGTTGCCCCCTCCCCCCATCGCCACCGCCTCCCGCAACGACCCCGGGTAACGCACTGCGTCCTGGAACACCGCAGCGCACAGCCCCCGCCGCCGCGCCTCCAGCGCCGCCAGGCCCCCAACCGTCACAGACCCGCCGTCCGGCGTATACAGCCCCAACAGCACCCGCGCCAGCGTCGACTTCCCGGTGCAGTTGGGCCGGGGACGCAATCGTTGCACTTCGACTCACCCGACAGGTGGAACGTCGGTAGGCGGCCCGCCCGCCGCCGCCCGCCAAGGTGCCTCGCTTTCAACCGCTTCGCGGGTCCCATCCGGGATGGTGTCGCGAGCTTCTTTGGGAATCTGCTTCCGCGCTTCATCCCGCGCCCTCTGCCGGAGCAGACGCCGCTCTTCCCGCGGCGCGTCCGGTACCACCGACAACTGCTCGCCGCGCTCGCGCGCCTTCTCGATGCAGTCTTGCCCCCACTGGGCGAGCTTGCGCCGGTACAAGGTCGCAACCACCTTCGAGTAGACGTGAAGGCGGGGAACCTGCGTCCGCTTGGGTGGGGCACCGCGGTCCGGCCGGAAGGCGGGATCAACGGAAATCTGCCGTGCCATCCGCTCCCAGGCGTTGACGAACGGCGCCTCATCGTTCGGGACGCGGCGGTCCACGGTCACCCGGGGCTGCAGCGGACGAACTTCGCCGAGGTGGCGGAAGACCCAGGGTGCAGGAGCCGCTCGAGCGGCGGCGACGTGTCAACCTCCACCACATGCACGGCGCCGGAGCCGTCGATGAGGAGAGGGACGGGCATCAGGAAAGGCGTGATGAGCGCGCCACCAGACCTGCCAGGCCAAGGTCGGCCCGCATCGCAAACAACTCGGACTCGGTCGGGGACAGCATCGGCGTCTCATACGGCCACCGAACATCCAGGCCGTAGGGTAACGGCGCCGGCACCCAGTCAGCGGACCTCATCTCTTCCTGCAGGTCATGGATGGGAAGGACCTGTGGCGTGCTGGACGGGGCAACCCCTGCGGCCGATTCGGGCGCGTGCGGGGTCACGACGAAGAAGTACGGGACGCTGATGCTCCAGTCCGGGTCGGCTGCCGCAGTCGCGGCGGACGGGGTACGAGACGAGGCGTTGGATGCGGCGCCGGACGACGGGGCCGTGCTGGGCACATCCACCAACTGCATGCGCAGGTACTGCTCCACGGATTCGACGGTGGGCCGTGTCACTGCGGCCTTCCCATGCGTGAACTCCAGGCGAACCATACCGGGAGGTACGGGGCTCTCGGCAGACCGTTGGCGGCGCAGTCCCTCCTTGAGCCGGGCCGGAAGGGCATGCCTGTCACCG
>JAKAUG010000349.1 GCA_021827805.1 Bacillota bacterium
CCAGGCCGGACCCTCTTCGCTGGGCACCGGTTCCACGTACACCGGTCGGATCGCACTCAACGTCGCCTGGACCACCGGGCTTGGTGGCGCGGTGCCGATACGCTCGGACCGGGCTCTACTCCCCGCGCCTGATGAACGCAGTGCGGGGAGATCCACGATCCCCTCCGCCGCCAAGCGCTCCAACAGCTCCCCACAGGCCTCGACCTTCAGTTGGCCGTTCGGCGCCTTCCAGGGCAGATTCTCACACAGCGTCTCTGCCAACGCGGTCCGCGAAAGCGTCTTGAACCGCCGCACCGTCCATTGGATCAGTTCGATATCCTCGGCACGGAACTCCCGGCTGCCCACGACCCGGACTGGCTCGGTCTCCACAGGCTCCGACATGGCCCACCGCCACCTCCCACCACGCTGCATCCTGACAGACGCTCCGCGGAACGTCCAGGCCCCTGTGCGATGAAAGTATCCTGCCCGTCCCCGCCTTCGCCTCGCTCCCAAGCCCTCCCTCGCTCATGCGTCAGCGCTGCCACCGTGCTTCCTTTCTTGACCCCGGGGATGGCCTCTGACATAATCGGTGGGCCTTTGCCGCTTCGGTGGAGCGGTAACCATACCATTTGTGCGGAGGAACGCCAGTGCGTCAAACGTTTCAACCCAAGAGGCGCAAGGCCCAGCGCGTACACGGCTTCCGGGCGCGCATGCGCACCCGTGGCGGGCGTCGCGTGCTCAAGGCCCGGAGGGCCAAGGGGCGGCACCGGATTTCGTACTGATGAGCGACGCAGCCGCGGGGTGCGAGGGCACCGGAATGTCCTCTGGGTGGACGCGCCTGCGCAAGCGGGCGGATTTTCAGCGGGTCTTCCTGCGGGGTCGCTCGCTCGCCGGGCGACTGCTGGTCCTCCGCTGGGCGCCGGGCTCGGACGGAACAGTCCGAATCGGCTTGGCGGCAGGGCGTCATCTTGGGGGGGCCGTGATCCGCAACCGGGTGCGCCGACGGTGGCGCGAGGTGATTCGACGAGGTCCCGGGCTGAGCGGGGCTTGGGATCTTGTCCTGGTGGCGCGCCAACCGTGCGTCGATGCCAGTTGGAGTGAGTTGGCGGGTGCATGGGCTGATGCCGTGCGGCGGGCCGGTATCGGGGTCTTGCGCGAGGGGTGAGCGCTGTGGGCAGGGTCAAGCCGTGGACTCCCGGCGGCCTGGCGGCGCGAGCGGCCGTGATCGTGATCCAGGCCTATCGGATCGCGATCGCGCCACTGCTCGTCGGCAGTTGTCGGTTCACGCCCAGTTGCTCGCAGTATGCCGAGGAGGCCATCCGGCGGTTCGGGCTCTGGCGTGGCGGAGGGCTGGCGTTGGCGCGGCTTGCGCGCTGCCACCCGTTGTGTCCCGGCGGCCCAGACCCAGTCCCGGAGAGACTGCCGCGTTAGCGGGCGGTCGGGGGAGGCTCGCTCTTGCTTCAGCTCTGGCACGGTCTGATCCAACTGCTGTCGGTAATCATGGTCTTCTACAGCAAGCTGACGGGCAGCTACGGCCTGGGCATCATTCTGCTGACCGTCACGCTGCGGCTCCTGCTCTTTCCCCTCTACCGCGCGCAACTTCAGTCCATGAAGCGCATGCAGCAGATGCAGCCTGAACTCAAGCGGCTGCAAGACCGCTTCAAAGATGACAAGCAGCGCCTGGCGGAGGAGCAGCTTCGTCTGTACAAGGACGCCAAGGTCAATCCGCTGGCGAGCTGCTGGCCCATGCTCCTGCAGATGCCGCTGCTGTATGCGATGTACGGGCTTCTGGAGAAGTACTCGTTCGCGGCCATCCCCGGGGTGCAGGTCCATTTCCTGTGGCTGTCGAGCCTGAAGGCGAAGGACCCGTATCTCATCCTCCCCATCCTCGGTGGTCTCTCCACGTACTGGCAGACGCGCATCAGCATGGCGCTGCAGCCGGGCAGCGGCCAGCAGCAGATGCAGATGATGAGCTACATGATGCCGCTCGTGATGTTCTTCGTCTTTCGCGGGCTGGCTGCGGGCCTTGCCCTGTATTGGGTCATCTCCAACATCTTTACCGTGGTGCAGCAGTACCTCACGGTCGGATCGCTGAATCCGCCGACGGCGGCAGCGGAGGGTTCGGCTCCGCAGGGGCCGCAGGGTGGTCCGAAGAATCCCGCCAAGAGGTAGGACGTTCGGGGGCTGGGTCCCCCCACGGGGGTGGATGGGGTGGCGGGCGCCGCACGCGATGTGGTGGCGACCGGACGGACGGTGGATGAGGCAGTCGCCTCGGGAGCCGGTCAGCTCGGGATCCGTCCTGAGGACGCGGACATCGAGGTCCTGGAGGAGGGCGCCAAGGGTTGGCTCGGCCTGGGCGCCCAGCGGGCCCGGGTCCGTGTCGCACGCCCTTCCAAAGGCTCCGCCGCAAGCCGCTTCATCCAACAGCTGGCGACGATCCTGGGCATGGAGGTGGACGTGGACGTCCAATCCCCGGAGTCCGAAGGGGAGCCGTGGCAGGTCGCCGTGGCCACCGAGGATGCCGGGCGCTGGATCGGCCACCGAGGGCAGACCCTGGAAGCCCTGCGGGTGCTCTGTGACGCCGCGGCCACTCGTTCGTCCGGCAGCAGGGACCGGTTGGTGCTCGATGTGGGCGGGTACAGGGAACGCCGGGAGCAGATGCTGCGGTCGATGGCCATCCTGGCGGCGCAGCGCGCGATACGCCTGGGCCGTGAGATCGTTCTTGAGCCGATGAGCCCCGCCGACCGTCGGGTCGTCCATCTGGCGGTGCAGGAGGTCGCGGGCGCAGAGAGCCAGAGCCGTGGTGAGGAGCCGGGTCGGCGCGTGGTGGTCCGACCGCTCCCGACGGCAGAGGTCTGACCTGAGCGGTCTGGGACGGCGGTGGGTCTAACTTGCCTGGACTGGACGCGCGAGCCGAGTTGATCCGCGACGCCGCCGCGGTCGGGGCGCTCCTTTCAGAGTCCCAGGCCGAGCGCATGCTGGTCCTGGTGGAACTCATCCTTCAGGCGCCGTTCAATCTGACGGCGATTCGCGATCCGGCAGTGGCCAGGCAGAAGCACCTGGTGGATTCGTTGGGCTTGCTGCCCTGGATCGGGCCCGGCCCAGGAAGGCTGGCGGATCTGGGCAGCGGTGCCGGTCTGCCCGGCATACCACTGGGCGTCAGCCGGCCGGACCTCGATGTCTTTCTCGTGGAGTCGGTGCACAAAAAGGCGGCTTTTCTGGAGCGGGCGGTCGACGAACTCGGTCTGGGCAACGTGCGCGTGGTGACCGCGCGGGCGGAGGACCTGGGGCAGGATCCTGCGTGGCGCGAGTCCCTGGATTGGGTCGTCGCCAGGGCCGTGGCGCCCCTGCGCGTGCTGGTGGAGTACGCCCTGCCGCTCTGCCGGGTGGGGGGACGGTTGGTGGCGGCCAAGGGCCCTGGGGTCGGGGAGGAGGTTTCGGCCGCGGGCCGCGCGATCCAGCTGCTCGGCGGGCGATGGGGGCCGGTGACGGCGGTCCAGATACCTGGTCTTGGGGGGCAGAGAACGGTCGCCTGTGTGGACAAGGTGCGGCCCACCCCTGCGCGTTGGCCAAGACGAGCGGGAACGCCGGCGAGACGGCCGCTCTGAGCAGGCTGCGGGGGCTTGGTCCGCTGGCGCATCTCCGTGCCGGTCTGTCCGGCTGCTACCGTGTCGAACCGTAGAGGATCGCCTCGGATCACCACGAATGGCGGTTCGGGACAGCCAACCGCGACGACGGACGGTGAGTTGCGTTGCGCGACGCGGGTGTCGGGCCGGGGGCGTCGCTGGTGGCACGCCCGATCCCTGTGGATCAGGTGCGGGCCGGTGCGTACCAGGCGCGGCGCCAACTGGACGCGGAGAGTCTGGCGGCGTCCGAGCGGGAGCACAGGGTCTTGCGGCCGGTGCTCGTGCGGCCCGTCCCCGGCGGCTTTGAGTTGGTGGCTGGCGAACGTCGGTGGCGGGCGGCCCAGCCGGCACAGCCTGCCTGGCGTGGTGCGCGAGACGTCCGACCGCGAAGCGGCGATTGCCGGGCTGGTTGAACACCTGCAGCGCGGCGACCCCCCGTTCTTCGAGGAGGCCGAGGGCTACCGGCGGCTCCTGGAGGAGTTCCACCTCTCGCACGAGGACGTGGCGGCCCATGTCGGTAAGTCCCGGCGGACGGTCGCCAACAAGCTCCGGCTGCTGCGGTTGGAACCGAGTGTGCGGGCGCAGGTGTCGCGTGTGCTGCTCAGTGAGCGTCACGCGAGAGCGCTTCTCTCCCTGGAGACCGAACAGGAGCGCCCGGCTGCCGTGGAGGTCTTCGGCCGCGAAGGTTTCAGCGTAGCTCAGGCAGAAGCCTGGCTCAGGCGCAAGGCGCGGAATGGAGGGGCCCCCTCTCGCAGGGCGCGTTCGCGGGGCGTGGTTCGCGACTCACGCATCTACCTCAACGCCGTCGACGAAGTGGCCAAGCAGCTTCAGGCCGCGGGCTTCTCCGCCGAGGTCACTCGCGACGAGGATGAGTCCGGTTGGACCGTACATCTGCGCATCAAACGGCGCCGGTCCCGGCAGGACGGGAAGCGGAGGTGAGCCTAGCGTGGTCCGGGTGGTCGCCGTGGCAAACCAGAAGGGCGGCGTCGGGAAGACGACGACCGCCGTGAACGTGGCGGCCAGCCTGGCCCAGGGTGGCGAACGCGTGTTGCTCGTGGACATGGATCCTCAGGCCAACGCGAGCAGTGGACTGGGCATCGATCCCCGCCGGGTGGCGAGTGGAACCTACGAGGTGCTCCTCGAAGGCGTGCCCATCGCGCATGCCTTTCGGCGCACCGCTGTCCCCAATCTCACGGTGGTGCCGGCTGGCCCAGACCTGGCCGGAGCGGAGATTGAACTGGTGGGGCGCGAGGGGCGCGAAACGCTGCTGCGCCAGGCACTGGAGGCGGAGAAGGACAGGTTTGGTCTGGTTCTGATCGACTGCCCCCCCTCACTGGGCCTTCTCACCGTGAACGCCCTGGTCGCCGCGGAGGGCGTGCTCATCCCCATCCAATGCGAGTACTACGCGCTGGAGGGCGTCAGCCAGCTCCTCAACGCCCTGCAGCGGGTCAAGCAGGGCCTCAATCCCGAGCTCATGGTCCTCGGCATCCTGCTCACCATGTTCGATGGACGAACCAACCTGGCCTTGCAGGTGGCCGATCAGGTGAAGCGGGCATTTCGCGGCAGAGTCTTGCGGCATGCGGTTCCACGCAATGTGCGGCTCAGCGAGGCTCCAAGCCATGGACTGCCGATCGGGCTGTACGACGGCAGATCGCGCGGCGCGGAGATCTACGCTGAGGTCGCCAAGGAGGTGCTTGTCCGTGCCCGAGGCGCGACGCCGCTTGGGTAGGGGCCTGGACGCCCTGCTGCCCTCTCTGGAGGAGAACCCGGGAGACCGCGTGGAGCTGATCCCGTGTGCCCACGTGGCCCCCAATCCGGAGCAGCCACGCAGGCAGTTCGAGCCTAAGGCGCTGGAGGAACTGGCGGCCTCCATCCGTGTGCATGGCGTACTGCAGCCCGTGATCGTCCGCCGTGTGGACAGCGAGCGCTATCAATTGGTGGCCGGGGAGCGGCGGTTGCGGGCGGCGGCGATGGCTGGGCTGGATGAGATCCCAGCGATAGTGCGCGAGTTCAGCGACGCTGAGCTCGCGGAGGTTGCCCTGGTCGAGAACCTGCAGCGCGAGGACCTGAACGCGATGGAGGAGGCGCAGGCCCTGCAGCGGCTGCTGTCCGAGTTTGGCCTCACGCAGGAGGAGCTCGCCCGGCGACTGGGCCGGAGCCGGCCCGCGGTGGCCAACAGCCTGCGGCTGCTGCATGCGGCCCCTGGAGTTCGCGGCGCCGTTGCGGAGGGACAATTGAGCGCGGGGCATGCCCGCGCTCTGCTGGCCGTGGACGATGTGGGGGCGCAAGAGGCCCTTGCGGGGCAGGTAATCCGCTCGGGCCTGAGCGTACGCGAGACGGAGCGGATCGTGCAGAAGCACGCGCAGGCGGGGCGGGCGCGGCCGGAGACGGCGCCGCGCGCACGGACGCCGGAATGGCGAGACGCGGAGGAACGGCTGCGCAACGCTCTGGGCACACGGGTCCGGATCCAGGGAACCGCGAAGAAGGGGACCGTGGAGATCGACTTCTACGGTCTGGGGGATCTTGAGCGGCTGATCGAGTTGCTGGGTGGCGGCTAGGCCCATGTTTCACGTGAAACATCCCAGAAGGGGCAGACAGTGCTCGCCGTGCCACGCCTTTCGGTGGTGGATTGGAAGAGGGGGCGGGCTGCAGAGGAGACGCGTTCCGGCGTCCGGACCTAGGACTGGCGTGAGATTGAGGCGCAAGGAGTGAGGGCCGTGAACGCGCCGCGCACGATGGTGCTGATCAATCCAGCCGCGGGCGGAGGACGCGCGGGTCGGCGGTGGGAAATGATCCGCTCACTGGCGTCCCGGCAGTTCTCATTCGACGAGCACCGCACCCGTGAGCCTGGCGAGGCCACGCGCGTTGCGGCGCAGGCTGCTCGCGACGGTGTGGAACGCATGCTGGTCGTCGGCGGTGACGGCACGCTGCACGAGGTGGTGAACGGTCTCGCCGGTACCGCCGTGCGGGTGGCGCCCATGCCCTTCGGAACCGGCAACGATTTCGCGCGGGGGGTCGGGATGAAGATCGGGCCGTCCGATCTTCTTGAGGGTCTGGCCCGAGATGGCGAGCGATTTGTGGATCTGGGCCAGGTGCACGGACGCTATTACCTGAACGTTGCCGGTGTCGGGTTTGACGCGGAGGTGGCGCGCATCGTCAATGCCATGCCCACGAAGGCGGGCGGAACCCTGCCCTACCTCATGACCGCGGTGCGTGAGGCATTTCGCTTCCAGCCAAGCGAGCTGTCCGTCTGCATGGACGGCGCGGCGCGACCGCCCGGCAGGCAGTTGATGGTGGCTGTGGGCAACGGTTCGGCGTACGGCGGCGGCATGCAGGTCTGTCCGGGGGCCGAGGTTGATGATGGGTTGCTGGACGTCTTGTTGGTGGGAGATTTGCGTGGGGCGGCCATTCTGCGCCTGCTGCCGAGGGTCTTCCGGGGCAAGCATTTGGGCTGCGCTGGGGTCGAGTTGCACCGGGCGGCGCGCGTGGAGATCGACGGCCCGGCCCAGGCGGTGCTGCACGCCGATGGGGAACTGTTGGGTGGGCTGCCAGCGGTGTTCACGGTTGCCCACAGGGCCCTGAGGCTGTGGATTCCAGGATGAGAGGGCGTGCACGGGTGCAAGCTGAGGTGTGGAGGTGCGGCTGCCCATGCGCGTGAGGATCGCGGTGGAGGACAGTCTGGGGCCGGTGAAGGATCGTCTGCGGGCAGGGGGCTTTGATGTCGTGAGCCTCGCCGGGGGCGTGCCGGAAAGCGTCCAGGTCATCGTGGTCAACGGCCTCGACGACAACTTCCTGGGGCGGCAGGATATCGTGTCGCGGGTGCCCATCGTCAACGCGGATGGCATGTCGCCGCAGGAAGTGGCCTCGGAGGTCAGCAGGCGCGTGCACCGTGCCGTTCAGCGCGCCTGATCCTGCGATCAGGCCAGTGCGGGGGAAAGTCGGGTGCCCCGGGCGGCGGGCGCGGGCTGCGCGGCCGCCCTCGCGGCTCCCGCCAAGCCTTCGGCGATGACTTGCGCCATGCTCATGACCAAGTGTAGGCGAGTGTTTCCGAGGACGAAATACTCCATGAACCCGCCCACGTTCACTGTGCCGGTCACAAAGGCCGTCCCCACCTCCGGGAGGGTCTTGTTGACGCCCGCCCCGGGGAGCAGGGCGCCCACGCCGGCCGTGATTGTTCCCACGCTCTCCATGCGCCCCAGACAGGCGTCGACCGCTAGGACCACGGCGTCCGGGGTGGTCAGGTCCAGGCTCGCGAGTGCCTCATGCAGGTTGCTGGCGTGCACAGGGGCTTCCAGCGTGCCAAGGACCGCTGCTTCCCAGGACAGGCTCTCGCGGAGCCGCTCGCCCACGAGCGGGCCGAGGGCGTCCCCGGTGGAGCGGTCCGTGCCGATGCAGAGAAACACGAGGCGCCGGTCTGGTACCCCAAGGGAGCGGAGCACGGCGGTCGTGGCGTTGGCCAGTTCCATTGCGGCTGCCGGCGCGTCATAGCGAATGCGCCAGCCGGCGGGTGGCGTCACGAGCACCCCTCCCAACGCGGGGAGTATACAGACGTACCACCGCACACTATGCATGGCCCCGGAGGGGTGATGGGTGCGGCGTGCGGCGGGCCTCGCGGTGTCTTACGTCGCTGCGGTCGTCGGGGCGGGCTTCGCCAGCGGCCGCGAGTTGGAGCACTTCTTTGTGGCGTACGGATGTTGGGGCCTGGCGGGCGCGGTCCTGGCGGGGCTGCTCTTCGCGGCTTTCGGTGGGGTCGTTGGAGCGACGGCGGCGCATCTTCGTCCCTGTCACTACGGTGCGCTGATCCGTCGACTGTGCGGCAACGTGCTGGGTGCCGCCCTGGATCACCTGGGGTTCCTGGCGCTCTTGGCCAGTCTGGCAGTCGTCCTGGCGGGTGGGGCGGCGCTGGGCGCCTGGTGGCTGAGCTGGCCCCGCGCCCTTTCGATTGGGCTGCTCGTGCTTCTGTTGGCCGCCACACAATGGCTGGGCAGCCCGGCGTACACCGCCGTAGCCCTGGCCGTCATTCCTCTTATCGGCGCAAGCGTCCTCATCGCGACGTTCGCCGTGCACGGTGCGGTCGGCAGGCCCCTATGGCACGGGGCGGCGGCGTGGCCAGTACCCGCGGTGCTCTACGTTGCGTACAACCTTCTTCTTGGTACGGCGGGCCTCGCGTCGGGGACATCAGCCGCGCTCACCCCCGGCGAGGGTTTCTGGGGTGGCGTCGCTGGCGGCGCTGTCCTCGGGTTGCTGTGTGTCAGCGCGGTCTGGGCCCTACTGCACCACCCCCTGCCGGGCGCAGAGCTCCCTTTGGCCTCGTCCCTGCCCCCTGGTCTCTGGTACGCTGTCGGTTACCCGCTCACCATGCTCCTGGCGCTGTGGACGACGGGAGCGGCCTGCCTGCGCTCGTTGGGGGAGCGGTTGGGGAACGGGCGCGCCTCCGTGCTTGCCCTGCCGCTCGTTTGGCCTCTGGCCTCGGTGGGACTGGTCACCGTGGTGGCGCGGGTGTATCCCGCGCTCGGATGGCTCGGTGTGCCGCTGCTGATCGCCGCAGCCCTCGCCGCGCCCACGGTGCGCGCCTGAGGAGGCGGGGACCAGGTTGGCACGCACCAGGGAACTCGGTACCCTGACGGGGGAGGGTGGGGCTTGCTGCACGCGCTGCGCCCCGCGAATTGGCTGGACTGGCTTCTGCTCATCTATCTCGCGCTGGGAGTCTGGCAGGGGCTGCGCCGGGGCCTTCTGCTCTCCGTCGCGGCCCTGGCAGCCTCGGTCCTGGCGCTGGTGCTCGCCCTTCACTATACGACCGCGGCCGTGGCCTTCGCCAACGGGCACTGGCACACGGAGACGAACCTGGAGCATTATCTGTCCCGGCAAATGCCCCTGCCGGACGGCTCAGGGCAGGTCCCCTACACATCCGCTTCGGCGAGCGTCTTCACGCACGAACTCCAGCAGGGACCCGCGGGGAGCAGCGACGCGGCGATGGCCTCCCTCTTCACCTCCGGGCCCCCCCCGTCCGGGCCCACGACCTTACAGGGCTATTTCGACCAGATCCTCGCACAGAGGATCGTCAGTTTCGGGGCCTTCACCGCCCTGTTTGTGGGCGGGGAACTCGTGTTGAATCTCCTGGCGGGCCTGATCTTTGGCCGGATAGCCCGGCGTGGCGTGGCGGGTGTGCTCAACGGAGGTCTGGGGGGGCTGTTTGGGGCCGGGGAGCGGCTGGTCCAGGCGGCCGTGGTACTTGCCCTCGTCGCGTCGGCGTCGGCGGTGCCGGCCGCGCACGCCCTGGCTGGGCCGCTGGACCACTCGCGCTGGGCGCCGGCGCTGATCCGCACTTTTCGAGCCCTGCTGCCCGGTGCACAGCGCTGGATCGGTGCCTGGCTGGCCTGAAGGGGAGGATGTCTCGTGGGTGATGGCATCCGTCCTGATCGCAGCGGGCCGCTGCCCCTGCATCTCGGGGATGAGGTGCAGCTGAAAAAACCACATCCGTGCGGTTCGGACCGCTGGCGGATCCTTCGTGTGGGCGCAGACCTGCGACTCCAGTGCACAGGCTGCGGCCGGATTATCCTCGTTCCCAGGGCCCACATGGAGCGTCGCGTCCGCCGCCTCTTTCCCGCAGAGGCACCTGCGTTGCCGCCGGACCAGTTCTGATGGTCCTGATACGGAGCTTGCGACGTGCGGAAGCATGGGTGAGGGAGGGCTTGGGACAGAAGCGGAAGCGTGGGGACAGGGACCGTTCGTTGCGATGAGGGCTGAACTGGGCCAGGTGCGTCTTGCGTCCGCCTCGGACGGCCCCGCATACTCCTCTCGCCGCATCCCAGGCCTGCATCTGCCCTCACCCGCCCCCACTGTCGCCGAACGGGACGCCGGGTCCCTGGCCCGATTGCCCAGCCCCCTCAGCACCGGGCCTTCAGCCGCGGGCTTGCCTTCGCCCCGCCAAGCGCCTATGATAGGCGACGCCTTCCTGCTCCAGTTGTCTCTGGAGCCGTCAGGCCATGGGGGGGTCATGTGGTTTGCGTACCTATGAAGCGGTTTTGGTCCTCACACCACAATTGGATGAAGAGGGCGTCCGCGCCATTGTGGACAAGGCCCAGCAGGCCGTCGCCCAGAAGGGCGGCACCGTCGAGCGCGTTGACCGCTGGGGTAAGCTGCGCCTTGCCTACGAGATCAACCACCAGCGTGAGGGCCATTACGTCCTGCTGCACGTCCAGGCTCCGGAGCAGGGCGGTACCTCAGAACTGGAGCACCTGTGCCGGATCAGCGACTCGGTGCTGCGCTTTCTCGTAACCCATGCGGTTAAGGGAGCGGCGGCCGCGCCGGCGCGCAGGACATCTGCGGATGCCGAGGCGGCCGCACCGGCCGAGCATCCACAGGCTGCCCCGGAGCCGGCGGATACGTCGAGCCAGGAGTGACCGGCCAGTTCCTGGAGGCCCAAGGGGGGTGCGGCGATGCTGAACACAGTCATCCTGATCGGTCGCCTGACCCATGACCCGGACCTCCGCTACACGCCAGCTGGGGCGGCTGTCTGCAACTTCAGCTTGGCGGTGGATCGCCCCTTCACCAACCAGCAGGGTGAACGGGAGACCGATTTCATCGACATCGTGGTCTGGAGGCAGGAGGCCGAGCGGGTCGCTCAGCATCTGACCAAGGGCCGCCTCGCAGCTGTGCAGGGACGCCTGCAGATTCGGAGCTATGAGGCCCAGGACGGACAGAAGCGCAGGGTGGCGGAGGTTGTGGCGGACCGTGTGCGCTTTCTGGACCGCCCACGCCGGGAGACGGCTCCAGGCGCCCCGGGTGAGGAAACGACGGAATTCGGCGATGAGGACCAGGAGGTCCCGTTCTAGCGTCCGGATTGGGAGGAATGGGTGTTGGCTCGCAAGGACAGGCGTCGGCGGCGCAAGGTATGCGCCTTTTGCGTGGACAAGGTGCAGCAGGTGGACTACAAGGACGTCGTTCGCCTCCGGCGATTCGTTAACGAGCGCGGCAAGATGCTGCCACGGCGGATGACTGGGAACTGCGCCGGGCATCAGCGGCAGTTGACGGTTGCGATCAAGCGGGCTCGCATTCTCGCGCTGCTGCCGTTCCAGACGGACTGACGGGCCGGGGCATGCCATGGAGCGTCCCGGCCCTGTGGGGGGCGTCGGGCCGGGTGCAAACCGTTCGGACCAGGGCCCTGGTGGAAGGGGCGCTCCTCGCGGCCTTGGTGGCCATCCTGGGGCTCACCTCCTACTACACGGGGCTCGGCTGGCTGCAGGCTCTCCCGATCCTCCTCGCCTACCTCCGCAATGGCGGTCGCAACGCGGTCCTGGTGACGGTTGTCGGCTGCTTCGTGCTCCTGCTTCTGGGAGGGCCCCTTCCCGCACTGTCCACCCTGGGGTTCGGCGCGGCGCTCGGGCTGGTGCCGGGGTGGGCGGTGCGCCGTGGCGCCGGGGTTGCCCTGACCCTGGTGGCCATGTCTGTCGCCTTTTCGGCGGTGACGGTCCTGGGCGCCCTGGGAGCCATCGTCGTCTGGCATCAAGACATCTGGGCGGAGACATGGAACTCCTCCTGGAAGGCGGCCAGGACGTTCCTGGCCACGCACGCCAGCCTTCTGGCCGCGTCCGGCCTGACCCCGGCCAGCGCCCTGGCCCTCTTGCGGGACCTGGTTCCGATCATCATCGGCGTCGGGGTCCTGGGCCAAGCGCTGGCCGTCTACGTGCTCGCCGCTGTCGTCCTGGGCCGGCTGGGGCAGCCCCTGCCCACGGTCCCTTCGTTCGCCCGCTGGCGGGCCCCGCGGTGGCTTCTGTGGGTGTATGTGGCGGCCCTCGGCGCGTACGGCCTGGGGCTGGGCCACGGCCAACAGGTGCTGGCGGCGGTGGCCTTGAACTTTGTTGTCGGGTTGGGCGCCCTGTACAGCGTAATCGGGGTGGCCGCGGTGTACGGCTGGCTGCGGCATCGTGGGCTGACGCGACGCTCCGCCGTCTTCACGGCAGCCATCGGTGGTTTGCTCGTGGAGGCCAGCAGGCTGTCCGTGCTCCTGGCGCTGCTCGGGATGCTGGCCTCGCAGTTTGATACGTCATCTTGGATGTCCGCCCTGAACCCCGGGGATGACAGGGGGCGTGTGCGGTGAAGGTGATTCTGCTCCAGCGTGTGAAGGGATTGGGAGAGCCCGGAGCGACCGTGGAGGTGGCTGCGGGCCACGCGCGCAACTTTCTCATCCCCCGTGGGCTGGCCCAGGAGGCCACGCGGGAGAACATGGCCCGTCTGGATGCCGCCAAGCAGCGCGAGGCTCGGGAGGCGGCCCGCCTGCGCAAGCAGGCGGAGGCGGAGGGTCAGCGGCTGCAGAGTCAGGTGGTGCACGTCCAGGCCAACGCTGGGGAATCGGGCCGGCTTTTCGGCTCCGTCACCGCACAGGATGTCGTGGACGCAATCGAGCGGCAGTTCGGCATTCGGGTGGACCGCAAGAAGCTTGAGTTGCCCGAACCGCTCAAGACCCTGGGGGACCACCCAGTGCTGGTCCGTCTGCATGCGGAGGTCAACGCCCGAGTGACTGTACGCGTGGAGTCGGCCTGAGGACCGGAGGGAGGACCCCATGCCGGCTGGTGACCGCGTCCCGCCGCAGAACATCGAGGCGGAGCGATCGCTGTTGGGTGCCGTGCTGCTGGACCGGGAGACCGCACTGCGCTGCCAGGAATTGGTGCGTCCTGATGACTTTTACCGGGAGTCGCACCGCCGCATCTTCGAGGCGGTGTTGCATCTGAACAGCTCCAACGAAGCGGTGGATGTGATCACCGTTGGAGAGGAACTGCAGCGCAGCGGGCATCTGGACGCGGCCGGGGGGCTGCCTTACCTCTCCGACCTGACCGCGGCGGTGCCGGCCATCGCCAACGCTCCGCATTATGCGCAGATCGTGATGGAGAAATCGCTGCTCCGTGATCTCCTCCGTGCGAGCGTGGAGATCGCCGAGGCGGTGTATGCGGGGGAACAGGACGCCGCGACGCTGGTTGACCAGGCGGAAAACCGCATCTTCCGTATCGCCGAGGCCAGACGCACTGGACGCGCCTACAAGCACATCAAGGATGTCCTGCTCGATGCCTTCTCGAACCTCGAGCGTCTCTACGAGCACAAGGGAGAGGTTCTGGGGGTCACCTCGGGCCTCGCCGAGCTCGACAAGCTGACCACCGGATTGCATCCGTCCGAACTGATCATCCTGGCCGCGCGACCCTCCCAGGGCAAGACCACGTTGGCCCTCAACATGGCCGTGGCCGCGGCCCATCGCGCCTCACGGGTGGGCTTCTTCAGTCTCGAAATGTCCGCCGACCAGCTGGCGGTCAAGCTGCTTGGGTGCGAGTCCGGCGTCCCCTTCGAGCGGTTGCGCTCGGGCTTCTTGACGGACCAGGACTGGCCGCACATCTCCAGGGCCCTCGGTCAGCTCTCAGAGGCCGAGATGTACATTGACGACACGCCCAATATCGGCATCATGGACCTGCGGGCCAAGGCGCGGCGCATGAAGGCCGAGTGCAGCATCGACCTGCTGATCGTGGACTACCTGCAGTTGATGCACACCAGTGGGCGGGTGGAGAGCCGACAGCAGGAGATCGCGGAGATCTCGCGTTCGCTGAAGGCCTTGGCGCGCGAACTGGAGGTCCCGGTGCTTGCGCTGTCCCAGCTGTCCCGCGCGGTGGAGACCCGGGAGAGCCGCCGGCCACAGCTCTCCGACCTGAGGGAGTCTGGGGCGATTGAGCAGGATGCCGATGTGGTGATGTTCATCTACCAGGATCCGAAGTTGGCGGAGGACCCGTCCCGGAAGTTCGAGATGGAGCTCATTGTGGCCAAGCAGCGGAACGGACCCACGGGCCCCATACCGGTCACTTTTCGACGCGACATCGGGCGGTTCACTGACAGGGCCAACCGGAGTGCGTGACCCGGGCCGTGGTGCAGGGTGGAGGAGGGATCCCGTGGGAACAGTGGTGGTGGTCGGCGCCCAGTGGGGCGACGAGGGCAAGGGCAAGATCACCGACTACCTGGCA
>JAKAUG010000196.1 GCA_021827805.1 Bacillota bacterium
CGCCCTCGGGGAGTCGGGGGGTACCCGCGTGAGCTCCGCCTGGGAACTCTGCCTGGACCTGGTGCGGCGGCGCTTCACCGCTCCGGACTGGAACATCTACGCCCACCACTTCTCGGAGGGAAACCGCAGGGCGAGGAGACGCGCAGAAATGGCGTAATGACGCCATTTCTGGAGGCGCCGGTTTCCGGGACTGCTCCCTGGACGCCGAAGTCAGGGCGCACAACCCCAGTGGGGTACGAGGCGGTGGGACGACGGCGCAGAGGTGGTACGCCCGCACCGAGGTGGCGGTCCTCGTGGGCAAGATCGAGATCCGGGACCCGGAGGTGGCGGAACGCCTCCGCCGGGAGCGGCGTCCGGCGAAGCCTGGATAGAGGCCGGCGGGGCGTGTGGTCGTCCCGGCCCGCCTTGAGCTCACTGATCATGAAGAGATCGCGATGGCGCTTGACGGCGCCAGGCCAACCAAGGGGCCGCGGAGGAGGCCTTGCGCAGGTTGGCCGAACTGAGGGCCGCCCGGGGCGGAGCTGGATGTCTTGCCGGCCGTCGGCCGTGATCGGACAATCGGACGCTGCCGGACCAAGCAAACGGGTACCTGTACGTCACCAACCTGCCGGGCAATGTGTACAGGCTCGCGGCCAACTCCGGCAACACCGTGGGGACACGGTACGCCACCGGCGGCCCAGGGCCGACCACTGTCTCGCCGGCGTTCGGAACGCCTGCCCAAGCAAGGGCGGGTGGTACACTTGCGTGGTGGGGGTGGCGGGAGTGTCCGAGGAGCGCGCACGCGTGGTCTTGACCTTGCCGAGCGATGCGGTCTCTGAGTTATGGGGCTCACCGGCGGCGGCGGAACGCGACATCACCGAGCGGGTGGTCCTCGGCCTGTTCGCCGAAGGCAGGCTGGCCGCCGGTCGCGCAGCGAGACTCCTCGGCATCACCTACGCGGATTTCATGGAACTGCTTGCGCGGCGGAAGGTCCCTTGGCCATACGGCCCGGAAGATCTGCACCAGGACATCGAAACCATGCGGCGGCTGGATGAGCGGTGAGGGTGGTCAGCAACACCTCGCCGCTTGTTGCGTATGCCAATGCCCGCCTCCTCTGGGTCCTGCGTGACCTCTTCGGCGAGATCCTCATCCCCGCGGCTGTTCGCGATGAGGTCGCGGCCAAGTCCGAATCGACGAGCGCCCGGGAAATCGCGGCCGCGACTTGGATTCAGCACCGCGCGCCCAGCGGTGCTCCGTCGCCCGGTGCGCTGGATCCGGGGGAAGCCGACGCCATCGCTCTGGCGCAGGAGGTGCGGGCCGACCTGTTGCTGCTGGATGACTTGGCAGGGCGCAGAGCCGCAACGAGGGCGGGTCTGGCGATCCTGGGCTCGGTCGGGGTGCTGCTGCGCGGTTTTGAGGTCGGTGTCGTGGAAGATCCCACGGCATGCCTTCACAGCCTGCGGGACGCGGGACTCTGGATTTCCGACCGACTCACGGAGCAATTCGGCCAAGCGGTGGAGGCCGTGAGCCGCCGAAAGACAGACGGCCATGGTTCGCCGTAAAGGGGCAGGCAGAGCAGACCCGAGGTGAGCCCGAGATCGCGCGTCCTCGCCGCTGGCCCCCGCTGCCCCGCACTCTCTCCGAGTGCCCGGCCGCTCCCTCCCGCGGCACAACCGTGGCCCCGCGGCGGCGACGCGCAGGGTCCCGGGGCAGGGAAAGGGCGGAGCGTAGCCACTTCTGACGTGGCAGTGATCCCTTGCGTGGCGGACCACGGTCGTCGCCATATACGCCAGACACATGCCGCCGGACCCTGCATCCCCGCCGCTCATACCCTCGACATCTTGGCGAACGCAGAAGTGCCTGACGCGCCTGATGGGCGCGCAGGCGCACCCTGTCACGCCGCCCGCGACCGGGCGGCGCGTTTGCCGCTGGTTGCGCTTGACGCCCGTCCGGTTCCGCAAACTCAGCGGCCATTGGGGTCGGCCGGGTGCCGCCATGGCTCGGGAGGTGCACGTTCGTGCCGGCGGGGATCTCGCCGCGTCGCAGGGCCAACGCCCCGGATTGGGAGTCCGTCCGCTTTCTGAGGCGCGCGTTCGGGCCGCGGCCGTTCGACATGACGGAGATCAGGGCGGCGGCTGATGCCCACCACGCCTCTGGAGCCAACGGCCCGCGCCATACGGTTCCCGGCATCCCGCGCCACGCGTGTGGAGCCAGAATGCGGCGGTTGGAAGAGCTGGGTCTCGTCAAGTTCCATCACCGCCACCAGCCGAGTGTGCCGCGAAAGGTGTGGGGTGACCTTGGATGGCCATCGGCGGAGCCGTTGACCGGCCACGGGCCGGCGGCGACCGCGCACCGAACGATGCTTCGCCGGTGGGGATCGCCCTGCTTCACGGAGGAACTCGGAATCCGTTTCCTGAACACTCACCACAGGGAGGCCCCCGCTCGCCTGTGTTGGCGAACGTTTACCCGACCTTCGAACGTTGGTGGCGCGACGGCGATCCTCATCCCGTCGGGGCTCCGGAAGCGCGCCCGCGGGCGGACGCGATGGTGAGCCGCCGAGCCCCCGCGGCCGGTGTACCAAGACACCCAGGAGGTCCCCGCCGGCGGACCTGTTGGAGAGGCGGGTGCAGCCACGCCAAGGTTGCCAGCGCCACGCCGAGGCGGCTCACCGCCGGCTGCTTCGGCATCCCCGCCTGTCCGCGTGGCATAGATTGTGCCACGGCCTTGGGAGGCGGGGGGCATGAAGCGGTCACAGCCGGACGACTGGTCGCTCGGACGCAAGGGCGCCGTGGACCAGGCGCGCCACGCGGAGCGGGTGCGGCAGGCGCTGACGGGCATGTTGACGG
>JAKAUG010000063.1 GCA_021827805.1 Bacillota bacterium
ACGGTCCTGGCGGTGCACGCGATCCCGGTGGACTGCGGTTGCCAGCCGACCCTCCGGTGTGTAGGCCCGGACAGCCGTGTCCGATGTTCGTTGCCCTGGGACGCAGGACCCAGGTGGACCTGGGCGGCACCGCGTTCGACAGCACAGAGGACATGTTGGTGGCCACCCCGCGACTGCGGGAGGGCGATCCGTTGCTGGCGGCCGGACGGTGGCAGGCGGGCGCGCCGGGCGCCCTTGATGCGCAGATCGCCGCCATGCTGCATCAGGCGGGCACCGTCAGGTGACGGGGACGTGGCGGGGCGCCGTGGCCATGTTGCGTGCCTGCCGCCGCTTCGACCGTTGGGACGGGTTCCGGGATGGTTGGCCGCAACGTCGGCGCCCGCGTCGCACCCCGATCCCGACACCCCAACGCGGCACCTCCCGGGCGGGCGGCGGAGGTTCTCCCGGCAGACCGGCGGCCCGCAGCCGCGGTGCGATCTCCCGCAAGCCCGCTCCGTGCCATGGACCAGACTTGGGGGTGGCGCACGGTGCCATGACCGGCAGCGGGGACCGGGGCGTAGCCGAGACCGCGGTGGGTGCAGATGTAGCGATGATCGCCGGGGTGTTCCAGCTTGCGGCGCAGATTGGCCACATGCAGCCGCAGCAGGTGCAGATCCGAGATGTAGGCGTTGCCCCAGATCCGGCCGAGGAGATCCTCGTGACCCACCACGCGCCGCGCATTGGCAACCAGCACGGCCAGCAGCCGGTACTCAGTGGGTGTGAGAAGCAGGGGCCCGCCCCCCAAACGTAACGGTGCGGTGCCGCAGGTGCACGCGCAGGTGCCCGTCGTCAACGATCGCATGCCGCGCCTGCCCCCCGCCGGCGGCGTGGCGCAGAGCCACGCGCACACGGGCATCCATCTCCTCGAGGGCCACGGGCAGCGAGATGTAGTCGTCGGCGCGGGTCAGAGCCCTCACCGCACCCAGCGTGTCCGAATGCGCCGTCAGCAGGATGACGGGGACGGTCTCCGCGGTCTGCAACTCCCGGCAGCAGACCACGCCATCCTCGCCGTCGGGCCGCGATGTCACAAGCACCACGTCGGGACGGCTGGAAAGCTGGCTGTCCAAGGCATGCGGCACATCCGTGACCGCCGTGAGCGCGTAGCGATGGACAGGCAGGGCCGCACGCACCTGGCTCACCAGGCGGCGGTCGGCACCGACCACAAGCACGCGGGCGCGGGTGCCGAACCCGCCGGGCTGCTCCGCGGTCCTCACCCCCACTCGGCCTGGAGATCCCCGAGCGGCGGGACGCCGTCCTTGGTGGAACAGCCGTCCCGGCGCCCGCCACCCCAGCCCGCTCGTCCAGGGCTGGGACATGCTACCTTGAGCCCGCTTCGGCGGGCGCGAGCACAGGCCTGCCAACCTGGACCCGACGGCAAGACCCGTGGCAGCGACGCCCGCCCGGCACCGTCCCGGGTGTATGCTGCCTCCAGGGCCTCTCAGCAGACGGTCGCCCTTCGCTCTCCTGAGGAGCACCGTAAGGTTCCAACGGTTGCCTGGCGGGAGCCATGGACATGTGGAACGGAGCCACCGAGCCCCGGTTGACGGGTGAAGCACGGACGATGGGTGG
The DNA here is from genome assembly GCA_021827805.1 of Bacillota bacterium. Lineage (GTDB taxonomy): Bacteria > Bacillota > Sulfobacillia > RBS10-35 > JAJYVN01 > JAJZWQ01. The sequence goes on from JAKAUG010000063.1 coordinate 1,609, forward strand.
CCGACCGTGGCCGGCCCTGGGTCAGGGCACCTGGCACATGGGGGCATCCCGGGCCAGCCGCGCCCGGGAAGTCGACGCACTGCGCCTCGGCATCTCCCTCGGCCTGACGCTGATCGACACAGCCGAGTTCTACGCCGCCGGCGGCGCCGAGGAGGTCGTGGGCGAGGCCGTCCGGGACTGCCGGGAGCGGGTGACCCTGGTCGGCAAGATCTGGCCCTCCCACGCCACACGGCAGGGGGTCCTGGCCAGCGTGCGGCGTTCCCTGGAACGCCTGGGTACCGATCACCTCGACGTGGTCCTCCTGCACTGGCCCACTCGGGAGGTGCCGCTGGCCCAGACCCTGGAGGCGATGGCCGAGGCGCAGGCCCTCGGGCTGATCGGGCGGCTCGGCGTCAGCAATTTCGACCTTCCCTGGCTTGAGGCCCTGGAACGCACCCCGCACGGTGGGGCCGTTTGCGTCAATCAGGTCCGATACAGCCTGCTGGACCGGCGTAGCGAGCGGAGGGTCCTCCCCTGGGCCCGTTGCCACGGCCAGATCGTGATGGCCTACACCCCGCTGGGGCATGGGCATCTGGAGCGCTGGCCGGGCCATGCGGCACTGGCGCGAGTGGCCGCCGAACGCGGAGCCGACCCCTCGCAGGTGGCATTGGCGTACCTGATCTCCCGCGGCGGTGTGGTCCCCGTTCCCAAGGCCGTTCATCCGGACCATGTCCGCAGCAACGCCGGGGCAGCGACTGTGCACTTGGCCCCCCAGGAGATCGAGCGGCTGGAGGAGGCCTTCCCGCTGCCGCGCGCGGTCGCGCTGGCCACGCTGCCCCCCTATGGGCCATTCTTCCGCCTCGCCCTGTCGGCTGTCGGCTGGGAACGCCATCTGCACCGCTGAGGGCAGCCGCGGCCCCGGACTGCGTTCGGTCCTGCGGGATGCGTGAGCAGATGGGAGGGACAGGCGATGCGATCACGAGCGAGCGCCGCGGCCAGCAACTGGGCGGCGATGGCAGCCGGACTGGGATCCGCCGTGTGCTGAATTGGCCCGCTTCTTCTGCCCCTGCTCGGTCTGAGCGGGGCGATCGCGGCCAGCACCCTGCTGCTGCCCTATCGGCTGCCCCTTGCGGGCCTGGCCTTGGTGCTCCAGGCCGCCGCGCATCTCCATGCGGCCAGAACCGGCCGCCGTCCTCCCCTGCTCTGGGTGGGTACTGTGGTCACCCTGGCCCTGGTC
>JAKAUG010000295.1 GCA_021827805.1 Bacillota bacterium
GAGGTTGGCAACCGCGGAGGGCGCCACGTTGGTGGTGGGCCGAAGACCCACTCCGGGGTGCTTCCTCAGCCCCGGACCCTGGAACCGCTCGCGGCAGACAGGACCCGGGGGCGGGTGCGAAACGGGCGAGCGGATGCGCCGGCCACCAACATTGCCGAGGGGAGCGAGTCGGGACCGCCAGCCCCGGCTCCGTCACAGGGCCCCGCAAGGGGCCTCCGAAAGGAGCTTCTGCCCGATGGTCTTCGTGCTCGACAAGCGAAAGAAGCCCCTGATGCCGTGCGCCGAGCGCCGCGCCCGCATCCTGCTCTCGCGGGGGCGTGCGGTCGTTCACCGCCCGCACCCGTTCACCATCCGCCTCAAGGATCGCATGGTCGAGGAGTCCGTGCCGCGGGCGGTCGGCCTGAAGGTGGACCCCGGATCGAAGCACAGCGGCATCGCCATCGTCCGCGAGGACGGCGCCGATACGGGAACCGTGGTGCGTCTCGCGCAGGTGGACCACAGGACCGACATCCACAAACGGATGGGGCAAAGGGCGGGCTACCGCCGCCGGCGGCGCTCCGCCAACCTGCGCTACCGGAAGCCACGGTTCGCAAACCGCCATCCCGAGCCGTGTGCCGGATGCGGCCGGAACGCCCGCCACGGCAGCCGCTTCTGCCGCCCGTGCCTCTCGGCCGGGCATCACGACAGCGGTTTGCGGCCCGAGGTGTGGTTGGCGCCGTCGCTCCGCCGCCGGGTGGACAACCTCACGTCCTGGGTTCAGCGATACCGCCATCTCGCGCCGGTCACCGCGCTTTCGATGGAGCTGGTGCGCTTCGACCTTCAAGCCATCGAGCGCCCCGAGATCGCGGGGACGGAGTACCAGCAGGGGACGCTCGCCGGGTTTGAGGTGCGGGAGTACCCGCTACTCAAGTTCAGCCATACCCGCGCGTACCGCGACGGGCTTTCGGGCGACCCGATCCTGAACATCGACCACGTTTTGCCGCAGTCGCGCGGCGGCACTGATCGGGTGAGCACTCTCGTCCTGGCCTGCCGGACGTGCAACGAGGCCAAGAACGACCGCACCCCCGCGGAATGGGCGGCAAGTCTGCGTGGATCGGCCTGCCCGCTCGACCAGAAGCGCGTCGAACGGTGCGCTGGGGTGCAGGACCGCGCCAAGGCGCCCCTCCGGGACGCGGCAGCGGTCAACGCCACCCGGTGGGCGCTCTACGGCCTCTTGCTTGGCACGGGGTTGCCGGTCGAGACCGGCTCCGGTGGCCGAACCAAAGGGAACCGCACCCAGGCGGGTCTGCCGAAGACCCACGCGCTGGATGCCGCCCGCGTCGGAAGCACGCCCCGCACTCCGCGGGGAGTTCCCGTGCTCGTCATCAAGGCTGTGGGGCGCGGTAGGCACCAACGCACCAACCCGGACAAGAGCGGCTTCCCTCGCGGTTCTTTGGCACGCCACAAGAGCTGGGAGGGATTTCGAAGCGGCGACATTGTTCGAGCGGATGTGCCCGCGGTGGTCGGCAATCGCAAACGGAAGACAGCCGAACGGCACGTTGGCCCGGTCGCCATCCGCACCTCGGGGTCCTTGCGGGTCGGGAACTCCGATGGCATCTCGTCGCGGTATTGCTCCGTCATCCAACGCGCGGATGGCTACGCGTATTCGTCCCAGAAGGGGGGCAGCGACGCCTCCTCCCCACGGCTGAAGCCGGGGGCTTCCGGCGTCGCGTGATGCCGTGAACCTCGGACGGCCGGAGGCCTTGGAGGCGAGCTACGCGGATCTGCGCGTGGCCGTCGTGACGTCCCGCTTCAATGGCGAGGTGACCCGAGCCCTCCAGCAGGGAGCCGTCGAGGAACTCGGGCGGGTGGGGCTCGGTCCTGATCGCGTCAGCGTGCTTGAGGTACCGGGAGCCTTCGAGTTGGCCCCCACCGCTCGCCGGGTGGCGCTCTCTGGCCAGTGCGACGCCGTGGTATGCCTGGGAGCGGTGGTGCGGGGAGGCACGGACCACTACGAATACGTGTGCCAGGCGGTGACCTCCGGGCTGACCCGCCTGGCGCAGGACGCCGCGGTCTGGGGGCGCAACGGCGTGGTCATCACCTTCGGGGTGCTGACCACCGCCACCCTGCAGCAGGCCCTGGATCGGGCCGGGGGCCGAGAGGGAAACAAGGGCGCGGAGGCGGCTCGCGCGGCACTGGAGACGGCGGGCCTGTGGGCGGCATTGGGCCCGTTGCCGCAACGTTGAGCTCGACCGACGCTCGAGCGGGAGCTTCAGACTGGGTGGGAGGGCCGCCGGTCCAGGCGGTGGGGCGGAAGGGCCTCCTGGGACTGGCCCGTAGCAACCGCAGAGGGCGCAGAGACTTCTGGATGGAACGCCTGTCGGCCGAGCCGGCTTTGGCCACGCCCTCCCTGAACGGTCGCTGACCAAGGAGGGGCGCCGGCCGCCGTGCATGGTCGCCGCGATCCCTGACGGGCGCGGCACACGTTGGCGGGGTGGCGCGGACGGGAACCGGACAGGGCACTATCGGTGATGCTGCGGCCGGTCCTCCTCCAGCACGGTCACGCGCTGCTCCAGGGATCCGATCCGCTTGGCGTGCCCGCCGACAACCGCCTCGACCAATCCAGTCCTGGCATTGAAGAGTTTTTCCTGTTCCGCGAAGCGGGCGTCCATGTGCTCCCGCAAACTGACCACCCCCTCGGCCAGCGTGCGGATCTCGGTGACCACGTGGTACTCCACATACGCCCGCAAGCCCGTGTCCATGGCATGCATCTCCTGGCGCACGTCCCGCATCTCGGCCTGCAGCCCGTCCCGCTGCTCGGCCATCTCCGTGCGCAGGGCA
>JAKAUG010000282.1 GCA_021827805.1 Bacillota bacterium
GCGTTGCCGGCCGTCAACCGCGGGCCACCCGACGGAGGGGTCTGGGCCGAGATCCCCTGAGCACGCTCGAGCTCCAGGGCCCGCGCCCGCGGCACTGCGGTGGCATCTGGCCTTACGGTGGCTGTGCCCGCGGAATCGGCGAGCACGGCGATCGCGGCCACCCGACCGCCAGCCGGGACCCCGGCCGCGGGCGTGGTCAGGGGCAGGGTGTATGCCACCTGTCCGGCGCGCAGGCCGTCGCGGAGGGGTGAGGCGGTGAGATCTGCCTGGAGCAGGTACTGCCCCCGGTACCACGGGGCCACGGGGCCACGTTCGGCCCCGTGGCCTCTGGCGTTGCGCCGAGGAAGCCGTCCCGCCGCTCTGCTGGCCGCCGCGCACGGGTCCGGAGGCCCGGGCAGCGTGGACACCGCCCAGGCCTCCGCCACCTGATCTCAGGCCTCGCTCCAGGGCGCGGCGACCACAAGGGTCGCCCGGCCGCTGGCTGAGGCGGCACCGAGGGTGCGCCTGCGACCGCTGTCGGCGTCCTCCACCGTGATGCGCTCGCCCTCGGCGGTGATGTGGTAGTGGCCGCCGCCATAGCGCAGGTTGCGCACCCCGAGCCATGGCAGTCCGGAGGGCAGGCGCGGGCGCGCCTCCAGGCCCCGAGGGGTGGCCTCCAGGCCCAAGAACCCGTACAGGAGCACCAGCGGCACCAGCGCGCTCTCCACGAACTCGGCGTCGATCCCCAGGCCGCCAGCCGTGCCGGCGCCCTGCAGGGAGCCCTCCCGCGAGGCATAGTAGGCGCGGTAGCCCCCGGCCTCCTGGACCTCCTGATACCAGGAGAGGATCTCCCACAGACGCGCCAGGGCACGGTCCGGTCCCTGGTAGCGCACACGGTTCATCACGTCGTGGTACGAGGTGTAGAGCACGGCGCCGCCGTCCTGGACCTGCTGACCCCAGGGCACGCGCCAACCCTCCCAGACCCAGATGTACCAGTCCGGGTTCCGCCTGGTGGTGGCCCGCGGCGCAAAGCGCCAGTGGTAGATGTCCCGTCCCTGAGAGGTATCGCCGGGTACCAGGCGCTCTCCGTCCAGCCAGGCGTAGATCTGCTCAGCCTCCGCGGGGCCGCCGAGGCCGAGGTGCAGGGCCTCCAGGTTGGCGAAGACGAAGCCGTAATCCCAGCGGCGGCCCTGGACGTCGATCGTGCCGACGAAACGGCCGGCCTCGGCGTCCCAGAAGGCGCGGGTGGCCTCGGCCTGGACGCGGCGAGCCTGGGCGGCGAGGCTGCGGGCATGCTCGCCGTGGGGGTGCGCCGGGGCGCCCCACTCCGGATGCCGCTCCAGGAGCCCCTCCACGCCCGCCGCCGCCCGCAGCGCCGCCAGGTAGTACGCCGTGCCGTAGAGGTCGCGGTGCCCAAAGGGCAGCAGGTCCCAGTAGTTCGAGCCGATGCCGTGGCCCAGGCCCGTGAGCCCGTCGTGGCCCCACCAGGGCGTCTCCAACAGGCCGAGGCGCCGGCCACCGAGATCACGCTGCAGGAACCACAGGGCCTGGCGAATGCGCGTGATGTTGCGGAGCAGAAAGCCGCTGTCCCCGCTCCAGAGGGCGTGGCGGCAAGCGGCCAGCACGAAGTGGCTGTTGTTCGTGTTGTGTCGGGTGTCCGGCAGGGGCTCGATGCGCTGCACCGTGATCCCCGCCCCGGCCGGCAGGTGCAGGTCCAGCCGCAGCGCCGAAACCTCCGCCTCCCTGGGCAGGGAGCGCCAGAGCGGGATGAAGGCCGTCGTGGCGCCCTGGCCGTCCCGGGATGGCGACCCGGTGAACGGGACCAGGCCCTCGGCACCCCCCGCCGTCCGCCAGGTGCAGACCCCGCGCAGGGCGAGATCCCCGCAGTGCACCTGCAGGGCGAGAAACGGGCTGAGGAGCGCGGGAAAGCCGAGTGCGGGGGAGACGAGGGCGACATCCCCGGCAGGGGCCTCCAGCGCCCAGCCGGTCGGGCCGCCCCCAGGGCCGGCCTCCCGCTCTCGGCCGCCCTCCACGCGCCACCCCTGGCTGCCCTCGGCACCGAAGGTCCAGGCCGGCACCCTGCCCCCGGTGTGGCGGTGGTCGGGGAAGGGCCAGGCGATGCGGTTGCGCTCCGGGAAGCCGGGCGGGTACGTGTAGACGTAGCCCTCCTCGTCCATCTCCACCGTCTCCAGAAAGTGCGCCAGGTCGGCGTTGTAGTCGCGTCCGTGGGCCCGGTGGACCGCGGTGTCCATCCACTCGGTGCAAAGCGCGTTCCACTCGCGCCAGTCGCTCTGGTTGTCTCCGGTGTAGGCGGAGGGTCCGGGGTGAGCAAAGAAGTGGCGGCGGAACAGGTCGTTCGCCAGGGCGGCCAGGCGCGGATCCGCGGCGACGAACGCGGGAAAGCGCTCGGGGGCACCGGATGGCAGGGGAGCGGCAAAGGCCAGGGGTTCGCTCACTGGCGGCGGCGGCAGGCGACGTGGCAAGGGACACCCTCCTCGTCGGTCAGCACCGGCAGGCCCACGCGGGTGGGGTCGTGCTGGAGGCACCGACCACTGCCGCGGGACCTTTGCCCGGGGCTTCCATCCCACCCGGCCGCGCCCTGCCGCCGCGGGAACGGGATGCGGCGGGCCCGACCGCACGGGCCGCACGGGCCACGCGGTTGACCGCCGGAACGGACCTGCACTATGCTGGCCTCGCGAGGATGGAGAGGCACGGCGGGTGGTCCGGCAGCGAGCGGGGACAGGGTGCGAGCCCCGCGGACCGACACCGTGCGGTACGGCTCCGGAGCATGGGCGGCGGGCCGAGGGCCCGCACGAGTGGCCTCGGACCACGAGACGCCCG
>JAKAUG010000371.1 GCA_021827805.1 Bacillota bacterium
GAAGGCCTGGAGAGCGTGGACCTGGGAAGCGTGAACGCCGCACTGAGCCGGACGCGCGTCCGCGAGGGCGAGCTCGAGCGCGAAGCGGGGGCCTGCCGAGTGTGGGAGGCGGCCACCGAGGCGCTCCGCCAGGCCGAGGAGCGCACCGCGGCCGCGCGGACCCGCGTGAAGGTGGCCGCGGAGGCGGAGGAGGAGACCCGGCAAGGGTGGCGGCAGTGGTGCGAGGCCCACGGCGTGCCGCCGCACCACCGACCGGGCGAGCTGCCCGTCTTCCTGACGGAGGTGGAGCGCGCCCAGGAGATCGTGCGGCTCCTCGCGTCCGCGCGGGCCGAGGCGGAACGGTTGCGCGCGGCCTCCGAGGCCTGGCGGCAGAGGGTGGGGGACCTCGCCGCACATCTGCCAGGGGGGGCTGGCGTTCCCGCGGAGGAGGCCCTGGATCCCCTGCGCCGAGCTTGCCAGGGCGCCGAGGAACTGGAGACCGCACAGCAGGCTCTGCGGGCGGCCGAGGGGCGGCTCACGGAGGCCGAGGGGCGGCTCACGGCCCTCGAGCAGGCCGGGGGAGAGCTCCGAGAACAGTGGGACGGGTGGTGCCGTGAGGCGGGCCTGCCACCCCTGCCGGATCCAGAGGTGGCGAGGAACTGGCTGGCCCAGGCCCGCACGGCCGCGGCCCGGGCCGCGGCGGTCCAGGCGCCGCGCGCGATGGTGGCGGCCCTCGGGAGCCGCGGCGCGGCGTGGGCGGCTGATGCCGCCGCCCTTCTGCGGGCCGCGGGGCGCGAGCCGCCCCCTGAGGGGGGGCTTGCCCTCCTGGGGGCGATCGAGAGGCTTGGGACGGCCCTCGGCTCGGCGGAGGCCGCCGTGGGGGAGCGGGAACGGGCCCGGGAGCGGCGGGAGCGCCTCGCGCAGGAGATGGAGAAGACGCGTGCCACCCTCATCGCCAAGGAGGCGTCCATCTCCACCCTCCTGGCCAGTTGGGAGGTCCCGTCGGAGGCGGCCCTGGCCCAGCGGCTCGAGCAGCAGGCCCAGCGCCAGGAATGGGAGCGGACGGTCGGCGATGCGGAGGCGGAGCTCGGCCGGAGGGCCGGCCAGGACGCCGAGGCCGTGGCGCGGCTGCTGGACGAGGACGCCCCCCTGCGCTGGCGCGACGACATCGACCGCTGGGGAAAGGAGATCCAGCTCCTGCAGGTCGAGCTCAACGACCGGGAGACGGGCCTGCGCACCCGCCTGGGGGAGTTGCGCAGCCGGCGCGAGGCGCTGGAGGCGAGCCGGGACATCCCCACGGGCATGCTCCAGGTGCAGCAGCACAAGCGGGTCCTGGCGGAGGCCCTGCGTCGCTGGCTGGTGTGCCGCCTGGCCGACGGCCTGATCGCGGAGACGCTCAAAGAGTATGAGCGCAGCCATGTCCCGGAGGTCATCCGCGCGGCCAGCGAACGCTTCGCCCGCGTGACGCGGGGGCGCTATCAGGCGGTGCACGCCCAGGAGGGCGGTGCGCTGACGGTGACGACGGGCGGGGACGCGGTGCTCGGGGCCGCGGATCTGAGCCGCGGGACCCAGGAGCAGCTCTACCTGGTGGTCCGGCTGGGGCTGGTCGACTCCTTCGCCCGGCAGAGCGCATCGCTGCCCCTGGTGCTGGACGACGTGCTGGCGAACGCCGATCCCGAGCGCCAGGAGGGCCTGATCCGCGCCCTGGTGGACGCTGCCGCTGAGCACCAGACCATCATGCTGACCTGCCACCCGCAGGTCTCCGCGGCGATCCGACGGCAGGCGCCTGAGGCGCAGGTGGTGCATCTTGAGCGGATGGTGTTCGGCGGCCCGGCGGTGCGCCCCGCCGCCGTGGCCATTGCCGGGCCGGAGGTGGCCGCCACGACCGAGGGGGAGCCGCCCGCGGCCGAGCCATTGCGCGCCCAGGCGCTGGCGGTCCTCGGGGCCCATCCCGAGGGCCTCGGTGGCACGCCACTCTGTGAGGCCCTCGGGATCTCCCCCGGGACCCTGCGGACCGTGCTGGCGCCGCTCCTGGATGCCGGGACGGTCCTGCGCGAGGGTCGCACGCGGGCCCTCAGGTATCGGTTGGCTGGGACGGGAGAGGGGTGACGGGGCCGAGGCCCGGCTGCCCCCCAAGGGATCGAGTTGCAGACGTCGGGGATCAGGCCGGGGAAGCGCCGCGCCGCTGGCGCCAGGGCCAGCCCCCCGCTCGGGGCTGATCTCCGGCCTCCGCTGGCTCTGGCCCACCCCGGCCCGCCCCCGTGCCGTCGTTCAGGCGTTCCCAGCGTTCCCCGCCGGGCCGTCGCTGGCGACCAACCCCCGCTGTGCCAGCCACGCGCCGCAGCGTGTCGGCCAGGAGCCCACGTCCGCGTCGTTTTCGGCCAGGCCCAGGCCGTGCCGGCCGTGGCCGTACACGTGCAGGGCGAAGGGCACCCCGTGCTGGCTCAGGGCGCTCGCGAAGGACAGGCTGTTGCGGACCGAGACCCCCCCATCGTCGGCCGTATGCCAGAGGAACGCCGGCGGCGTATCCCGGGTCACCTGCCGCTCGTTGGAGAGGAGCGCGCGCAGGTCCTCGGGAGGGTCTGCGCCGATGAGGTTGGCCATCGTGCCCTGGTGCGGGAACTCGATGAAGCTGATCACCGGATAGCAGAGGATCATGAAGTCCGGGCGGCATCCCTGGCGCTCGACCGTATCCGCGGCTCCCGGATCGCCGGCGTCGAAGTGCGTCCCCGCGGTGGAGGCGAGGTGTCCGCCGGCCGAGAAGCCGAGGATCCCGACCCGCCTGGGGTCGACCCCCCACTGCTGGGCGCGTTCCCGCACCGTCCGCAGGGCGCGCTGG
>JAKAUG010000247.1 GCA_021827805.1 Bacillota bacterium
TCTAAACGCCCTCAGCGTGATCGCTTCGGTCGCGGCAAGCAACAGCTTCACAATGCGCTCGCCCCAAGCCCGGCCCCCTCCGCCGTCCGCTCCCGGGTAACGCTGATCATCAGGGCAAAGAGGAACCAGACCAGGCAGGACGCGAATGGACTGGAGAACGACGGCATTGCCATACCGGCCACCAGCAACGCGACCAGGTTGGCACGATTGGCCGCACTCCACCCCGTGTTGCCTCCACCGTACCCAAGGCGTCGCCACATGAGCCACACGACGGCTGCCAACAGCGCCAGGCCGGCAAGCCCATCGCGCAGGAGCATGTCACCGTACTCGTTGTCCGTGGTGGCCAGGCTTCCGGTCACATCCTTCGCATAGCGTTGCACATAAGGGACGCTGACCGCTTGAAGGTTTTCTGACCCGTAGCCGAACACGGGGCTGTGCATCCACATGTGGAAGGCCACCTGCAAAGCGTCAAGACGAAACGCGATGCCCGGATCCCGCAAGCCCAGACGAACGACTTCCGTCCAACGCTGCGCGAACATCTTCTCGCCGACGGTGTGCGCGATGGCGCCAACGGGCGCTGTCAGCCCCGTGGTTCCGGAAGGCCGCGAGGATGACGAGCTGCCGCTCGTGCCCGTGGTGGTTCCACTGGCGCCGCCGGTTCCAGAATGGCTTGTCCCCGATGCGGTGGCGCTTGGTCCGGGAGTCCCTGCACCGGAAGCTGAAGACGAACGCGCGGTGGCACTCGACGCGCTCGGCCCGACCTGCCCAACCGCGTGCACACGCGCGGGGCTCCGCGCCAAAGCCCTGTTCGCGAGGGAGGGTACCATCGCCACCACCACCGCCACGCAGACGACCGCCAACAGCCGGAGGCGTGCCCTGCTCTGGATCAGCCAGTACCCGAACACCACCACCGCCGTCACGGCGGCCGTCCGTGAGCTGGATGAAACCAGGCACTGAATGGCAAGCACGACAAAGGCCCCACCCATGACGTTCACCCACTGGGGCTGCTCTGTCGCGAGCAGGGGCACCATCCCCACGTTGATCAGGAGCACGATCACCAGACCAAAGACGTTGGGATTGAACAGAAAGGAGGCATTCCGTCCATAGACCTCATGCGGACTCACCAAACTGGCCGCCATGAAGACCGCGCTGGCGGCCAGCAGCACCGCAAATGCCCAGCGTCGAGCCCTCGCGTCAACCTCGTCTGGCAGCAGACAGAGGAGCGCGTAGGCAGCCCAGGACTGCAGGAGGTGCATCGCACCGACGAGCCCGGCGCGCACTCCGCCGAAGTGCGCGCCCGCGCCCGCCTCCACGGCGACCAGGAGTCCCGAGAGCGCGAGCAGCAGCCAGACCTGCCGAGACAACCGAAGACGGCCCGCGCTGATGGCTCTCACCGCGTGCACGACAGCCAGAAGCATCAGCGCGTCCAGCATCGTGAAGGTGAGCCCGCGCACCGTGACCATGGGCAGGTAGAACAGGGCGGCGACTGGCACCACGAACATGATCAGTACGCCTGTCCGCCGCCACAGGCCGTACGCCAGCATGGCCAGCGCACAGAGCCCGAGTACCAGCCCTTCGCCATCCGGGCGCCAAATGCCCTCCACCGCGAGGATGAGCCCGAGGATCAGGCCAACGAGCCTCGCTTGCATCCCCTGCTGGTCACCGATCAATGTCTCCCACGGTGCGACCGATACGTCCACCGCAACTGCCCCCTGTACCTCCTGGCTCGTGCCCTCGTCCTCAGTGCTCCGCAATGGCACACGTTCCACGCTTAGGCCGCTCATGCCATGCACGGGAGCGGACGGGGAGGGGGATCTCAAGCGCGAGCGGCCCATCCTGGGCGCGCCCACGGACGGTGCGCGGCACCACGATCGCGATCACCGCCCTCAAAGACCCAGACTGGTGGCGATACGTTCCGCGGCCCTACCGTCGCCAAACGGGGCCCAGGACGCCTCCTGTCGTGCGGGGGCGTGCAGGATGGCCGCGACGATGGCCCCTGGTTCGCTTCCCACCAAGACGTTCCTTCCGTGCGCCAACGTTTCCGGCCATTCCGTTTCACAACGGAGCGTAACACAGGGTACGCCCAGGAGGTATGCCTCCTTCTGCACCCCGCCCGAGTCGGTGACAATCACGTCCGCGTGAAGTTCCGCCCGCAACATGTCCAGGTACCCGAGGGGATCCACAACCAGGACGTTGCGCGGAACGGGCACGCCCTGAAGCCGGGCACGCGTACGAGGATGACATGGAAACACAACCGCCTGGGGCAGGCGGCCCATCGCCTCCAGGATATCCCGCAGGCGCTCCTCGGAATCTGCGTTCGCCTGGCGGTGAACCGTCAAGAGACAATACGGCGGCGTGTGGAGCGTGGTATCCGGCAGCTCCCTGGCCCGCTCGAGCCCCATCGCCAACGCGTCGACCATGATGTCGCCGACAACCTCCACGCCGTCTTGCCGACCCTCCGCCGCCAGGTTGGCGGCGGCGGAAGCCGTGGGTGCAAACAGCTTGGAAGAGATGCGGTCCACGATCACGCGATTGATCTCCTCCGGCATCGTCATGACGCCGCTTCTGAGCCCCGCCTCCACGTGTGCCACGGGCAGCGCCAACTTGACTGCGGCAAGCGCCCCTGCCAACGTGGAATTCGTGTCTCCAAAGACCACGACCCAGTCGGGCCGTTCCCGGAGCAGGACCTCCTCCAAGCGAGCCAGCATGGCTCCTGTCTGCGCTCCGTGGGAACCACTGCCGACGCCCAGGTTGTAGGCGGGTTCCGGAAGCCCCAGTTCGACGAAGAATCTCTCGGACATATTCTGGTCATAGTGC
>JAKAUG010000170.1 GCA_021827805.1 Bacillota bacterium
GATCTCTTCAATCTGCAGATATCCGGCCCTCTTCTTGATGACCGCGGCGACGCCACGGAAACCGTACACGTAGCGGGGGTCGTGCCCTTCATCGTCCTCAAGGCGTTAGCCTACGATGAGCGGTTTGAAGAGAAGGACGCGTACGACCTGCTCGACGTACGTGGCGGCCGCGAACACAGGTGCTCACCAATCCAGGTCCTGACCGCCCTTCGGCCTGTGGCGTCCACACTGCGCAGCCGAATGCTGTACCGCTGCAGTGCCGCGTCGGAGAACGCGTGCTGCTCCCGCGCCGCTCGAAAGTGGGCCTGTCGCGCCTCCCGCGCCTCCCGCTGCTGCCGCGGCGTCGCCTGCGCCCACACCGACCGTCGTACCAAGCCGAGATGCCGCAGCGCCTTGCCCAGGCAGGCGTTGTAGACCTGCCGCGCCGCCCCCAGTTTGACTGCAAGTTTCCTTCCCCGTGTCCACCCAGTCCGCAAGGGTAGCTCGCACGTGAAGGTGGGCGTCTGGTTCTCGATGTATTGCCTGGTGACCGCAAGCGGCGCACCTCAGCCGCAGGCCAGTCTACGTGGAGGTCCACCCCAAAGCACAGCGACGGACTCTTGCGCCACCATGACGCCACGGCGTACTGATGAAGGAGGACCTGGGCCGGGTCGTGGAGGAAGTACCAAGCAGCGTGCCCTGGCGCGTACCGCTACGGCGTTGCGCGCGGACGTGGGAATGTGGCCGGGTGGAGCTGCCTCTAGGGCTTGACATCCCCAGCCATGGGTGGGACGCCAGGCCCACGCACGGACAGGATGCCGTGCACCCGTGCGGGTGCTGTGGCCGGGCCTTGACCGTGCCCCAGTCGCGGAGAGGAGGCCGATATCCATGTCGCGTGGGCCCAACTTCATACTGGTGCTGATGGATGACATGGGGTACGGGGACATGGGCTGCTACGGGCCGACCCCCATCTGCACGCCGCACATGGATGAAATCGCCGCGCGGGGCATGCGCTTCACGCAGATGTACTCGCTGGCGCCGGTCTGCACCCCCTCGCGCTGCGGCCTGCTCACGGGGCGCTATGCGCAGCGCGTCGGCCTCCCTCGTGTGCTGTTTCCAAAGGACACCAGCGGGCTGGGCGCGTCCGAACGAACGGTGGCGGACTGCCTGAGGCCGCTCGGATATGCCACGTGTGCCATCGGCAAGTGGCACCTGGGCTGCCGACCGGAACACCATCCCTGCCGCCACGGCTTCGATCGCTTCTTCGGCCTGCCGTACAGCAACGATATGCAGCCGCTCCCGCTCTACCGCGACGAAGAGGTTCTCGAAACGGCGGTCGATCAGGCCAGCCTCACGCGCCGTTACACCGACTTTGCCATCGATTTCGTGCGGGACCATCGCGACGGGCCCTTCTTTCTCTATCTTGCCCACACCATGCCGCACATCCCGCTGCATGTGGAGCCGGGGTTCCGCGGCCGGTCCGCGGCGGGCACTTACGGCGACACGATCGAGTGCATCGACGCGCATCTGGGACGGCTCCTGGGGGAATTGCGCGCGCTGGGGCTTGAGGACAACACCCTGATCATGGTCACCTCCGATAACGGACCGTGGTTCGAGGGGAGCACGGGAGGCCTGCGCGGCCGGAAATTCGAGGTCTACGAGGGCGGGGTGCGCTCGCCGTTTGTTGCGCAATGGCCTGCGGTGATCGCTCCGGGCGCCGTGTGCGAGGAACCATCGTGCTTTCTGGACCTGCTGCCCACGCTGGTCGGACTCGCCGGGGGAACCGCGCCGCAAGATCGCGTCATCGACGGCCGGGACATCGGGCCGCTCATGCGCGGCCAGGGGGCTCCCACCCGCGATGCGCTCTACTTCTACACGGACAATAGCCTGAACGCGGTGCGGGAAGGCCACTGGAAGTTGCACGTGGCGCGTGGCCCTGATGGCAAGAATCGGGCACAGATGCCCCAGCTCTTCAACCTGGGGATCGACCCCTCCGAGTCATACAATCTCGCGGATCGCCATTCCGAGGTGGTGCATCGTCTCCGCGCGCTGATGGATGCCTTCGATGCCGCCCTCTCGGAAGACCGTTCCGAAGCGCTTGGACCCTGAGGGGCCACATGCGGCCTGGGGGCGGCGGGTTCCATGAAGTCACGTTCGCACCCCCCTCCATGGCGCAACTCGCGAGGACCTGGGTGCCAGACGCGGTGCGGAATGGGTCGGCCTCGTCCGTTCGGGGAGCCGCAACCCGGTCTGTGGATGGACGCCCATCATCCCCCTGCCCATCAGGATGCAGGGGATTAGGGCGGCGGCGACGACCATGATGAGCGGCACATCCATTCCACGCCCGCTCGCGGCGGCGGCGGGCGTGGGCACCGCGCACTCGATCCTCCCGGACCGATGTGGCCCTCTGGGGTTTGGCGACCGGTGCCCGGTGCTGGCAAGGGCTGCACCCGGCCGGATGAGCCGCCGGGAGACGGACGCGCGCAGGCTGACGCTGCGCGAGTGGATCAGGGCGCGGGTTCCCATCGCCCCCATGCGTGCATGGGTCGATGGGGAATGCGAGACGTTGGGGTGTGGGCCACCGGTCGGCAGGACGACCACGAGGGCCGTTGGAGCGACCAGCCCCGGTGCCGTCGCGGGGATACCCACGACCATGATGACCGCCCATTGCGTATTTCGGTCCTGGCGGCCACCCTTGCCCCTCTCACCCCCGATGCTGCCCCTTGCCTTGTGTCCCAATGGCTCCGGCTCCGGCCGGCCGCGCCGAAATGGGCGTCCGGCGCCGACCGAAACAAGGGGCCGGCATGGTCCGAAGCGCGCACGCCCATCGCCCGTTGCACCGTCGTCGGGGTCCCCTGGACCGCCGACGGTCCTGAGCGAAGTGCTGCTCTCGCGCCTCACCACGCCTGCCGCAGGTCCCCCAGCAGCCGATCCACCAGGCGCTCCTGGTAGGCGGGCACGCCAGCCGCGGCGATCGCGCGTCCCGTGGCCGCAAGGGGCCCCTCCAGGGCCGCCAGCCATTCCGCGTCCCGGGCCGGCACCACCGTTCCCCCCTCCATCCCACGGGCCGCCTCGGCGTAGTCGGCGGGCCCCATGCGCCACAACCGCAGATCCCCGTATCGCCGGCAGAGGTCGCTCGCGATGACCAGGCCGTTGCGGTCGAAGTCCCCCCCATACCACAGGGTGTGGCCGGCGGTCGCGAGGGCGTCGAGCAGCCGGATGGCGGCGGCGCTGAGGAACCCGCTGGTGCACACGAGCACGGGACCGCCGGCCCCGACGGACCGCACCAGGTGCGCGAACACCTGCGGGTTCTCCACCACAAAGGCGCATCGCCCGCCGGCAGGTGTGAAGGCCAGGTCCCGCACGGCGGCCAGGGGCAGCGGCCAGCCGCCGCCCGCGGAGGCCATCGCCTCCAGGACGGGGTGCCGCGCGCCCTGCAGGTGCGCGGCCAGCACTGTGGACGAGACGTCGTCGACGTCGATCCCGGCCCGTGCCAGCACGAACGACCACGCCTCGGCGTCCGCCAGACCCCCGGGTGGGGCCCCCCCGAACTCGCGCAGCGCCGCATACAGCAATGCGCCCGCCCCACGGCCGCGATCGAAGGCGTGCGGGTCGCCCGTGATGCCGGCAGCAAAGACGGCCAGCAGGCCTCCGCCGTCGGAGGCCAATGCGTCCACCGCCCGCGCCACAGACAACACGTCCCGCTCCGCGGCCGCCGCGTCCTGGTGGTACGCTCGCCTGTACCAGCGGCCGCAGGGACCGTCGGCGGTCAGCCCGTCCACCAGCCGACGCGCGGCCGCACCGACCCCCACAGACGCCCCGATGCGCCCGATCTGCCGGGTCCACGCCGCCTCCGCCTGCTCGCGTCGCGCGCGGTGGGTCACGACGGGCCCCCCGTCTGCCTCCAGCACCTCCAAGAGCCCCACCGCGAACCCGCTCCGGCGCAGAGCCGCATCCAGATCCGCCACCGGGATCCGTACCCCGTCGCTCTCGGAGCCCCTGCGCAGCCGCTGCCAGCCGACGAGGTCGGCCAGGGCCGCGCGCTCCTCGCGGCCCAACGCGACGACGGCCACCCCCACGACCGCGTCGTTGGCCTCGATCCGCCGCCGCGCCTCCGCAAGAAGCGCGCCGAGCCCGGATGCCCGCAACCGCCGCGCCACCTCGCGCGCCTCGGCCCTCACGGCTCCGGCCCCGCCGCCTGGGCGGCGTCCGCCTCGTCGTCCTCCGGCCCTTCGGCCAGCGGCTCCCGCGCTCGCGCGCCGTCCCACAGCACGGGGAAGGCCATGTGCACGTTGCCCCGCAGCGTCAGCCCGTAGGCCATCGCCGCGGACAGCCCCGGCCCGTAGGGTAGCTCCTCCGGGCACGTGATGATCCAGGACAGCCCCAGGTCCCCGAGGAAGCGCAGGTAGTTCGCCTGGTTGTTGGGGTCGAAGCCCGCAAAGGCCTCGTCGAGCCCCACCAGCGCGGGCGCGTCCGGCCTGCCCGCGGCCCCGTACCGCGCCGCCACCCCGGCCAGCACGGGCACGGCCAGCGCCCAGGCCTTGGCCGACGTGGACCAGCGCCCGAACCCGCGGCTGCGCACCTCCACCGCCTGCGCGTTCCCCGCCGGCTGGCTCATCAGGCGGAACTCGTACCAACGGCGGTAGTCGAGGCCTCGGCGGATGGCCTCGTAGTACCCGAGAGCCTCCCCCGCGGCGGCCGCGTCCGACCGCACCCGCTCCACCTCGCCACGGATCTGGCGCAGGAGCATCTCCCGCCGCTCCTGACTCAGCCACTCCCCGCCCTGGTCCAGTTCCTCCAGTGCGCGCCCCACCTCAGCCCCCGGCACGACCGCCGAGTCGCAGGTCGAGAGCCGCAGCGACAGGCGCTCCCCGCCCGACAGCCGCAGCCCCCGCAGCCGCTCGTTGGTGCGGCGGGTGAAGGACCGCGCGCGGCTGATCAGTTGCCGCAGCTCGTCGAGGACGCCGTGGTAGATGATCCGCTCATACAGCTCCCGCTCCTCCGCGGCGATCAGCTGCCGATCCCGTTCCAGCTCGGCCTCCAGCCGCCTGCCGAGTTCCGCCGCCGCGAGTTCCTCCCGCTCGCGGTGGAAGCTCACCGTGTCCCAGGTCGCTGAAGCCGTGGGACGTACCTCGCCGAGCACGTCCATGTGCCGATGGACCGAGTTCTGGAGTTCGGCCTTCGCCTGTTGGGCGGCCTGGTCCAGCGCATTGGCCTCTCCAGGCTGGATGGGCCTCGGCAGCTTTGGCAGGGCCGCCACCGGCCCTTCGCGTTCCAGGGCCTCCGCGTGCTCTGTGAGGGACTCGTGGAGCGTGAGACGCTGCCTGAGGCGCTGGAGTCTGTCGGCGGCCGCGGCGCGCAGTTCGGCCTCCTGCGGAGCGAGTGCCTGCATGGTCGCGCGGTGGCTGGCCGCCTCCTCGCCCAAGTCCCTGGCCTGATCAGCCTCCGTCCTCCCGTCCGCCTCCAGCCGCTGTCGTTCCCCCTCCAGCCGCCCGATCTCGTCCCGCAGCCGGGCCACGTCCGGATCCTTCAGGCGTTCCTCCAGAGCCGTCACCTGGGCGCGGGCGGCCGCCACGGCGCGCTCCGCCGCGGCGACGTTCGGCCGCATCTCCTCGGCATGCTGGGCATCCCGCCCCCGCTGTTCGGACCGCGCCCGGTAGGCTCGTACAGCATCGAGGAGATCCTCGGGCCCGACCTCGCCGAGGCGCCGCACCACGCGCCCCAGGTCGTCCGCCCGCCCGCCGAGCCCCTCGGCGTCCAGCGGCCTGGCGTCAGGCAGGAGCGTCAGCGCCGCCTCGTACTCCCGGTGCGCCTGGTCGTGTGCGGCCCGCGCGGCGTCGTGTGCCGGCCGCGCCGCCGCCACCCTGCGTGCAGCCTCGTCCACCGCCCTCGCGGCAGCGTCCCGCGCCTGCAGGGACGAGAACAGGGGTTGCCAGGGCAGGGATCGCGCCGCCTCGACCTCGGCGTCCAGAGCGGAAGCCGCGCGTTCCGCGGCGGCCGCGCGGTCCAAGGCTCCGCCGCGGCGCGCCGCCGCCGCGAGCCGCGCGCGGCCGAGGGCCTCGAGACGGGCGCGCCCCGCGGCCTCGCGCCGCGCCTCTCCGACCACGCCGACAGCGTCCCTGAGCCAGGGCGCGACCTGACCGGCCGCCTGGCCGTGCCGCCAGTGCCCGTCAGGGGCGATCCACAAGTCGCCGGATCCCTCGCCCCAGCCCACGGCGGCCAAGATCTCGGTCACCACCGCCGGAGCCCCCGGTTCCGGCTCAAGGATGTCCAGCAGGCTGGCCCCGGCGGCGGGCCTCGCCGCCGGCACGGCCCAGGCATCCCCGGCTCCCGGGTCCAGCAGCAGGTCGAAGAGCCCCGCCTCCAGCCCCGCCGCCTCCACGGCCGCGGCCGTCCCGCTGTCGACTCCCGCCCGGAAGCGCACGCAGCGGAACAGCGGCTGCACTCCGTCGGCTCCCGCCCGCGCGGTTCCGCGCAGGGCACCCCTGTCCGGCAGGACGCCACGGGTCTGGACCTCGGTGATCTTCTCCTCCAACGACTCCTCCAGGACGGCCGCGCGCGCCGCATCCTCGAGCGCCTGGCGGCGCGTCTCGTCGAGCCGCGCCCGCCGCCCTTCCGCCGCCTGCCGCACGGGGCCCACGAGCCCCTCCGTCCCGTCCTCCGGCACCGCGTCCAGGACCGCGACCGCCATGGTCATCGGGCCGAGGGCCTCGGGCTCGAGCGCCAGCGCTCCGCTCGCGACGCGCCACGCCTCCAGGGCCTCCAGCAACCCCTCGCGACGCCGTCCCACTTCCTCCGACGCCGCCGACTCAGCGTCCACCGCCGCGGCATGCGCGCCGCGCAGCTCGGCCATGCGCTCCCGCTGCCGTTTGGCCTCTGCTTCCGCGGCATCCCGCGTCCGGCGGCGCCCCGCCGCGTCGCGGTATGCCCGCTCGAGCGCCTGCGCCTCGGCCGTCAGGCCGGCACCCGGCCAGACGCCGGACAGCGCAGCCTCCTCCTCCGTGACACCCAGCCGCTCAAGCGCCTGGACCGCCGTCTGCAGGGTCCGCACGCCGGCCCCCCAGCCCGCGTTTCCGGCGATGGTGGCCAGGTCCCGACCCACCGCGGCCACCCGGTCGCGCCTCCGGCGGAACAGCTCCTGGTCGCGCTGCAGGGCCGCGTCGTCCTCCCGCAGATCGTCCTGCTTCAGGGCCAGGAGGCGCGCCAGCTGCAGGGCGTGGGCCTCAGCCTTGCGCAGGACCTCCTGCACCTCGGCGACCTGGTGCGGCAGGTCCGCGTCCGGCCGCTCCCGGTAGGCCTCCAGGGCGGCCGCGATCTCCGCCTGCCGGGTCGCCCGGCGGTCCGCTCGCCCCCGCAGGCCGGCCAGCTGCTCCTCCGCCGCGGCCAACCCGGCCCGCGCCCTCTGCAGCCGCGCCGCCATGTTGCCCAGGCTCCCGGCCGCCTCCTGGTAGAGGTGCGCGGCGTCCTGCACCAGCACCTCCGCCAGTGTCCGCAGCCGCGCGTCCACCTCGGCGACGGCCTCCGCCCGCCGCGTGGCGGAGCGCAGGTTCCGCTGGTAGCGCTCGATGTTCTCCACGACCTCGGCCACGCGGTCGAGGCGCTCCGCCGCCACGCCGGGCAGAGAGTCCCGCAGCAGCTGGCAGACATGGTCCGGGCCCGCCTGCTCGCCGAGCTTGGGCCTCCGCGCCTGCAGCAGCATGGAGATCAGGGCCTGGTAGTCGTCGTCCTCCATGGCGAAGAGGTGGGCGTTCACCTGCCGCCGGTACTCCGCACGCTCCTCGGTCACGACGCACGGCGGTTGGAGAAGCTTCTCGATGTCCCGCGGTCCCAGGCAGTTGCCGTGCTCCTCGGCCCGCACGTCCCAGTCGCGACCCAGCCGCCGGTCGGGCACCACAAATCCCCACCACTCCCGCACCAGGCGCGGGTGGTTGCGCGCGGCGGCGACCCCCATGCCGATCGTCAGGTACTGGCCCGTCCCGCCATGACGGAGCTCAAGGGCGAAGTAGCCGGTGCGGGCCGTGTAGGCAAAGGCGTCCGGCTGCTCGGGATCGGCGTCGTCGTCGCCCAGCAGGTACCAGTGGAGGTGCCGGTCGCGACTCATGGCGGGGTCGAGGCGGTTGCCGGAGGTCTCGCCGTCCAGGAGTGTGGGAAGGCAGAGGCTGAGCAGAGTGGACTTACCGCTGCCGTTCTGCCCCGTGAGGGCGAGACGGCCGTGGGCGAAGCCGAGTTCGTGGTCGTGCCAGTGCCACCAGTCGCGGAAGATCAACCGCTCTGGCATCCAGCCCGCCGGGCCGCCGGAGATCCCCTGGCGGATGCGCTCGAGGCCCATCTCGTGTTGCGTCCAGAGGTTCAGCCCGTCCAACCGGTGCCCTCCGTTCCGTCGAACAGGCTCCGCGCAGCGGCGGCGGGCGCCCGGGACACCGCGTCGTCGTCCGCGTCGGCCCGCGGCGTGTCCACGTACGCCCCGCACAACTGGCCCGCCGGTGGCAGCAGCCAGCACCGCCCCAGGGCGTCCGGGCCGCGCAGGAACCCCATCTGCCGCATCTGGCGCCCGAGGCGTTCCCACACCTGCTCGGTGCCCACCTGCTCGCCGAGTTCGGTCCCCCAGTTGCGCCGGTGGCGGCGGTAGAGATCCATAAACAGGTCGTGGAGCGTGCCGTCGCCCACGGCCACCGTGCCGTCCGGCGCCGCGGCCAGCCGTCCGGCCGCCATGGCCTCGCGCACCGCCGTCAGGAGCAGCAGCACCGGATGGAAGACGTAGCGGACGTGCCGGTCTGCGGCGCCGTCGGCCCCCTCCGGTAGGAGGTCCAACAGCACGGCGGCGCCCGCCCCGCGCGCGGCGGCCGTGCGCCAGATGCGGGCATGGGCGCCCGCGAGCTCCAGGCCCCAGCCGAGGCCGTCTTCCAGGTCCCGACGGACACCCTCCTCGGCCGAGGCGAGGGCGTCAAAGGCCTCCGGGTCGTCGCCGCGCCAGAGGGCGGGCCCCAGCAGCAGGGCGCGCCAGGCGCGCGCAGCGGGGGGCGCCATCTCTCCCGTGCGGGGGAGGACCGGGCCGTCGGCGGGGGGTGCGGCCAGCACGTCGAGCCCCGCGGGGTCGAACGCCGCCAGCAGGCGCGGCGCATCCTCCGCGAACTCATACAGCACCTCGACGGCCTCACCGACCTCCGCCTCGCCGCTCGCCCAGCGCTCCACCTGCCCGTCGCGGTAGACGAGGGCGCCGAGGTCCACGAGGAGTTGCAGCGTGCGCACCAGGGCCTCGCGGTGCGGCCGCTCCCCCAGGCGGAAGGCGGGCCCAGCCGCCCGGGCGACCTCTCCCGCCAGCTCGGAGAGCACGAACCAGCGCTTGGGGTCGGCGGCGCGCGACTCCGCGTACCACAGCACCCAGCACAGACAGGCGTAGTCGAGCGGCGCGCGCAGGCGCGGCAGGCCGCGTTCCGCCAGGGCCTGGGCGGGCAGGCGCTCCAGTCGGTACGTGCCCTCGCCGCCGAGGAGCCGCCATCCCGGCCGCTGCTGGAACCACGCCCTCAGATACTCCTCATGCAGGTAGATGCGGCGGTAGGCCTCGGGCTGGGACGCCCGCTCGACCACGGGGCGGTCGAGGAGGTCCATGACTGCTATGCGCCGATCCTCCGCGCCGTTGCGGTCAGGCATGGGCGGCACCTCTGGCGTCGCGCCCGCGATCGAGACGCAGGCGGAAGCGGGGCAGGATCAGCTCCCCGTCGGGTGCGGCCAGCGCGCCCAGCTCGCGCTGGGTCGGAGTCTCCACGATTACGGACCAGTCGCGGTAGCCGACGGCCGTTCTGCCGTCCTGCGCCAGGGCGCGGTAGAGCAGGCGCAGGAGGCGCTGGCGGTCCGCGCCGGCGTCCAGGCGCAGCCCGTCGAATGCGAGGCGCCCGTCGGGGCCGAACAGCCGGGCAAGGGCGAGGGCCGACCGCCGCCGCTCCTCCCGCTCCTCAAGCATCAGCGCAAGTTCCTCGACCGTGCGGTCCGCGGTTGCCTGGTCCGGCAGGCGCGGGCGGCGGCCCCGGCGGACGGCCTGCAGTGGCACCACCACGGGCGGACCCACCCAGGGACTGCCGTCGCGCGGTTCGGGCGCGACGCCCTTCCAGTGCAGCGGCAGCGTCAACCCGAAGGCCACCTGGGCGAGGCGCTCGGCGGCAGGCAGATCTGAACAGGAGACGAAGCGCCGCGCCAACTCGAGCAGGAGCCCGGCGCGCACGGTGCCCCCGCTGTTCTGCTCGCTGAGCCGGCGGGCGTGGCGTGTGATCTCGGCCACCCAGCCCTGGGCGCGGTCGAGGAGCACGTCCACATCGCCGCCGTGGGCGAAGTAGGCGTAGAGCGCCTCCACCTCTCGGCGCGCCTCCTCGCGCTCGGCGGCCTCGTCGGGGGTGGTGCCGTCAGCTCGCACGTGCCGGGCCCCCTCCCGCCCGATCACCTGCGCGATCGCATCCGCGGCCGGGCGGACCGTCAGCAGCAGGTGGCGCGCGTACTCGCGACGGTCGAACAGACGATGGGCGTACCCGTAGAGGTAGCGCGTCAGAACGTCGCGGTAGCCAAGGAACCCGAGGTAGTCGAGCGCCTCGCGGGGGCGGTGCCGCGGCAGGTCCCCCAGGTAGTCCTCCACACCCCGGGCGAAGGCGTCAAAGGCAGCATGGGCCGCACGCCAGCGCTCGAACGTCTGGGGCTCGTCTTCTGGTACGCCGGGCACGTGCCCCTCGGCAACCCACGTCGCGAGCTCCTCGAGACGTCGCACCAACTGCTCAAGGGCCGTGGGGTTGAGCGTGGCGGCGCCGGATTCCGCATCCAGGCGCCGCCGCAGGTCCTCGAACTGCAGGGCCACGCGCTCGGCCTGGTATGTGCGCGGGCGGTTACGCAGTTCGAGCAGCGTCGCGGGGCGGCTCTGTTCGGGGAGCACGCGTACCAGGCGCCACTCCTGGAGTTGGTCCATGTGGCGGCGGCAGGACGCCTCATCGTATTCCGGGAAGGTTTCGCGCACCCGCGCCACGATTTCATCGGAACGGACGTAGTGCGCGTGCTCGCGGTGGCGCTCGTGGAAGTGGCGCATGATCAGCCGATAGTAGGGGCCATCGGGGTGGCCGACCAGGTAGTTGGCCTCCGGCATGTCGGCGAGGTAGTGCCGTGGGCGCAGTGGGGCGGCCGGCGGCGTCAGATCGGACGCGGCTCCCAGGACGGGCACCCCCAGAGAGAGGAGTCGCAGGCGGGCGCAGTGCGCCGCCTTGTCCACCATGGTACCACTGTGGCCCTGGGGGTGCCGGGATGAGGGTCGGCGGTCAGACGAGACGTGCGCGTCTCCGCCCACCCCGACCCTGGGCCAGCCCAGCGGTTTCTGGCCGCTGTCGCAGTCCCGGCGTGCCATGGGGGCCCCCTTGATGGGCCTCTGCTGACCGTTGGATGCCGGCGATGACTCAGCCCGCTCGCTCGTCGACCCGGGAGTCCCGCGGCGGATCACCTGCACGTGGCGCGGGTGGTGGTGTGGGTTGAGGAATCCGCCCACGCTGATCGGCTGCGGGCACGGTTGGCCCAGGCGCCGGACCGGCGCGCGGACCCGGTGAAGGCGGGATCGGTGACCGTCACGTTGAGGTGGCCGAGGAGGCCGGTCTGGTGAGGGCAAGGCCCGTGAGCCAGGGCGACGGTCGTGGGCGCAAGGGCGCAAGGGCGCAAGGTGTATGAGCTCACCGCCTCCGAGCGCGGCGTGTGCCTGCCTGGTTTGGCGACGTGACGCGGCCCGGACCGGCCGCGGCGGAGGAGCTCCACATCAAGCTCGTGGCGGCCGCCAGTGGCAGCCTGGCCGACCCGGTGCGCGTCACCGAGGCGCCGCGGCAGAACTCCCCTCCGGTAGGCGCGAGTCGCAGCGTGCGGCGCGCCGAGCCCGAAGGCTCGGTCACGGCCATCCGCATGACGAGGCAGGCGGCCCACGAGAAGTCGCGCGCGGGTGGTCAGGGGGACTCCGCGGTCGGCGCGGGCTGGGCGAGCACTCGCGGCCCCAGGGGATACGGTGACGCCACCTTCCGGGTCCTCCCCACCGACCTCCCGTTGTCGGCGTCCGTCACAGGGCGCGGTGGCCTGAGCCGAGCACGAGAGCGGCCGGGGCCGCCGAGCGCATCGCCGCGGCGGCCCCGGGCAGACCCCCGGAGGCCCCTGCGAGCCGCAGCTGCCTCCGGCTTGGTCCAGGTGCCGTGCCACCGGCGCCCGCCCCGTGCGTCAGTGGGGAGTGCTTCCGCCGAAGACCACGACCACAACCTGTTCGGGGTCCACGTTTACCTCCGCCGGCAGTTGGACCGTCCGCGGAGCCGCCCCGGGCGTGAACACGGTGACCTCGCCGTTCGTGCGTCCGCCGATTTCGATGATGCGGGCCCGCTTGCTGACCTCTTCCCAGTGGTTGAGCACCACTGCAGTGGTCGCCCCGTCCGCGGACACGAACCGTCCGTCCAGAACGCCATCGTGTTCGATGCGGGTGCCGGGCACAGACGGCAACTGCATGCGGCCGTCCCAGAGCACATGCCTCAGGGAATGCCGCAACTCCAGGACGGCGGCCGTGTATCGAGCCGTCACAGGCATGTCCTCGGATGTGCCGTGCAGGCACCGTCCCTCCAGGTTGACGATGTGACCATACCGCAGGCAGTTGTTGACCATGTTGAAGTCGCTCGGGCCCGTGACACAGCAGGACTGGCGGATCTCTGGAAAGGTGTGGGCGAAGTCCGGGATGTGCCACTGGCCGAAGAAGCGCGAGTAGGTGGCGCTCATGAACGGCACCATCCGGTCCCAGTGCGACTCGCTGGCGATGTCGAAGTCGGGGACGATGGTGCGTGCCTGTGCGGCAAAGCGCTCCAGGACCGCGACGATCGCCTCCTGGTGGGATACCCCGCGGCGAGCGGCCAGATCGGGATGGTAGTCCACCTCCGTGGGGTTGACCAGTTTGTCGACCTGGGTGCCCGGGGCTCCGAGCCGCGCGGTCTGCAGCAGTTGGTCCATCACGATCTCGGCGAAGCGGGGGTGCGCCGGGTTGGCTGGGACCATGCGCGGGACGGCCTCCCCCTGCAGGCCCAGGATCGTCCCGTACTCCCATCCCGCGCCATTGTGCCGGTTGCCGAAAGGGTCCTGGACGGCGTAGCGGTATAGTTCCTCCGCCCACCAGGAGGTCTCCAGGTTGACCACCTGCAGGTTGGAGAAGAGCATCACCTGCACGCCGAGATCCCGGCACGCGGCGATGGCGGCGCGCAGTTCGTCCGCCGTTCCGAGACGTGGGTCGGGGGTGTACTGCGGATAGCCGCGGTCGATCCCGCCGATGTGCCAGCCGTCGATCTGTAGAACACCGATACCGTGCTCTCGCGCGGTCCGCGCCATCCTGGGCAGATCGGCGAAGCGGTACCCGATGCTGTCCTCCGGGTAACTGATGATCGTCGACTGCCAGGCGTCGGCGGTATGCAGCCAGCCATCCGTCCGCGGCGCCGGCAGCGTTCGGTTATACCAGGCTCGGAAGCGGTCGGCACCCACGGACCAATCGCCGTCGTGGAAGGCGAGCACCACGTCGCCGTTGTCAAAGGTGGAGCCGGGCTGAGCAAAGGAAAAGGTGGACCAGCCAAGGCTCGCCCCCACAGGTTCGCCGATCCGCTCAGCGCGTGGCCACACCTGACCGCGGGAGCCATAGTTGGTTCCAGGGGTGATCTCGGCGACCATGGCGGCGCGCCTCGGTTCGCTGCGGTGCACCCCGAAGTAGATGCCGGCCGCGATCCTGCGGTTGTACAGGTCGATCCAGGGCATGGACATCGAGCCGGGGTATGAGGTGGCCCACACAGGGTCGGCGGGGCCGAGATACGTGCCGGGGAACTGGCGGTAAAAGAGCCACTCCTGGCCCATGCCGCGGTTGTCCGGCCAGTGGAGCCGCCAGTCGTCCGCCTCCTCCGGTCGGAGCAGCCCTCCGATGATGGGTCCCCGCAGTTCCTCGACGGTGAACGCGCTCCGATTTTCGAGCACCCAGTGGAAGATGAGCTCAGGCCCGGAGACGGTCACATCCAGGGTGACCCCGATGTCGAAGTGACCCTGAGTGCTCTCCAGGCCCTGCCAGCTCAGACGCGCCCGGGTGCCGTCGGAGTTCACCTCACGGTACGTCAGCCGCTGCTCATGGCCGCGGATGAAGTGCGCCCGCAGGTGGGGCAGGGGTACCAGGAGCGAGAAGTTGCGGGCCAACCGCCGCTCGCGGACCAGTTCCACGCCTTGGCGCCGACTGCCGAGGCCGAGGATGCACCCGTACTGCTCATCCAGTTCGACCTTTGCGTCGGTGCCACCAATCTCGATCATCTCTATGCGGCGCGGCTGCCGCTCCCTCCTTCGTGGGCACGATCGAACATCTGATTCGTGCCCGAAGCCCAAAGGCCTGTGCGTCCTTGGTCGGAGGGTTCCGCTCCGGCGAGGATGCGGCGGTGTCCGCCGGGGCTCCCGTGTTGGGCCCCGGGTCGTTGGAGAACCGATCCAGCTTG
>JAKAUG010000195.1 GCA_021827805.1 Bacillota bacterium
GAGGTACCTGCTCGACGCGGGCCGGGCGTGTCAGGCCTGGCCAGGTGCGGAACCGCTCCCGCGTGCGGCGCATGCGCAGGGCAGGCAGAACAACGAACCCGTGGGAGGGCAGGTTCCCCGGCCTCGCCCCGCCAGGGGGCAGAGTGGGTCGCACGCGCAAGGGGTGCTTGCACCGCGCCCATGGGGGGCCGGTGCTCCAAGCGGAGGCCAAGAGCCAGGATGTTGTACCAGGGCAGACCCGAGCCCAAGAGAGCCTGGCAGAGGCCAATGTGACGCACCCCAGAACACCCCGGCTTGAGCCGTGGGGAGGTTCAGCCATCGCGCCCTCCTCATAACGTGAATTTCGCGGTGTACTGCGCCAGCCCCTGAGGCTCAGAGGGACGAACCACAGCGCCGCAACCGAAAGGTGCGTGCGATGCGCGGGCGGCGTGCATGAGACCGTGGGCATAGGGTCGGACCTATGCGAAATTCGGGCATAACGGAGTTGCGGGGCGCAATGGCCCTGGCAAGGTTGCTGCAGCGGGCGCAAACAGTGAAGCGACCCAAAGGGGGCGCCCCCAGCGGAGGATATACAGGGCCCGAATGTCGGATGCTCGGCTAGCGACGCACCTCCCGATGCGCGGCCCCGTCCAGCGGCACCATCTGGCCCCAGGGTAGCAGCACGTCGCCACGGACCGGCTCGGCGTGCACCGGCCCGTGGCCCTCGTCCCGGAGCGTGTCCTGCTCCCAGACCGCATCCTCGTTCGCGGAACGCGCCACGGCGGTGATCATGCACCACCGGGTCCGCTCCAGGGGCAGCCCGTCCCGGGACTGCACCAGCACCGCCGCAAAGGACGAGCGCACCCGCAGGCGCACCGGACCCAGGTCCTGCGGGGTGCCGTCGAACCAGCCCACCGCCATCACCGAGCGGGGCGTCACCCCGCAGAGCAGACCCGCGCTGCGGTTCCACCGCAGTTCCCCCGTGTCCGAGTCCAACTGCGGGCCGGGATCAGGGGCGGGGGTGCCCAGCGGGATCTGCCGCTCCGCCTCCGGCACGTCCTCGAAGGCCACGCCCACGCGGTGCACAAACGCCTCCGCCCGCAGCACCTGGGCCCAGGCGACCCCTGTCACGGTGCCATCCGCCCCGGCGAACGGGTCGCGCACCCGCAGCACGGACAGGCTCCTGGCTGCAGCCACGTCGCCCCGCGCAAACAGCAGCGCGCAGGCGGGGACCATGTCCCACACCGACGGGTCGTTCCAGCAATCAAAGCTCCCCCGCAGCTGCGCGCGCCCCTTCTGCTCCTCCACGGATGCGTGGCTGTAGGAGAAGAGCATCACACCGTCCCAGTCCTGCAGGCAGGCGTAGGCGGCGAGCCACAGCGGGAGCTCCGCGCGCCAGGGGTTTGCCGTGGCCTGGTAGGTTTCGGTGACCACAAACGGCAGGCCGTGGGCGCGGTGGGTGGCCAGATCCGCGATCACATGCAGCGCGAAGGGCCCATCCCCGGCGCGGGGATCGGCGTGCACCATGCTTCGCAGGTGGTGGCGCACTGGAGGGCGGAAGCCCCCCTGAGGGTGGTCCCAGTAGGAGTTGTCCTCCACCAGGTCCATGCCAGCCTCCGGACAGGCCAGGGCGTATAGGCCGGCGATCCCGCCCGGCAGATTGCTCAGGTTGATGGCCCCCTGGTATCCGCGGGCCCTGAGCTGATCAGCCCCGTGCCGCGCAAAGGCGCACTCCAGCTCCCACAGAAATAGGCGCGCGTCGCGCCGTCTGGGAATGGGTTCCCGTTCGACCACCTCGTGCCAGCGACCCAGTGGAGGCAGCGCCAAGCGGCCCTCCCAGGGATCCTCAGCTTCCCCCAGGGCGCCTGGTCCGTCGCCCCAAGCCTGGGCCAGGGCCTGCCGGGACCCATAGCGGTGCCGCAGCCACCGCTGCCAGCGGGTCGCAAGCTCTCCGGCCCAGGGCTCGGGCGGGGGCGCGTCCCACCACTGGGCGCTCTGCTCGTTGACCAACTGCACCACCAGGACGGCCGGGTCCTGGGCCAGGCTCATCCCCGTATGTGGATTGACGTGCGTCAGCAGCCGGCCCACGGTGAGGTCCTGCACGCGCTGCAGGGCCTCCGCATACAGCGGCACATGTTTGATGCCCTGCGGCAGGCCGCCCAGCCCCTCCTCCGCCAAAAAGGTGCGCAGGGTGTAGAGGTCCAGGTGCAGGTAGATCCCGCGGCCCTTCAGTTCGGCGAACAGCCGATCAAAGCGCGCCATGCCCTCTGGATCCAGCGGCAGCCCGTCGGGTCCGGCGTGCCGGTAATCGAAGTATCCCATGCCGTGCGCCGAGTCGGCATGGTGCATGCGCACCAGGTTGAAACCAGCCCTGGCCAGCCGTTCCGCCAGCGTCGCCGCGTCCTCACACGGAGGAAAACCGGCCCCAAAGACCAGATTGCAGCCGAAAAGGCGCACGCGCGTGCCGTCCTCCGCGCGCAACTGGCCCTCCCTGGCCCGCACGCGCCCGTGGCGGCCGGCGGGTGGGTCCAGCAGATCGCGCAGGTCCCAGGCCCCTTGGCCCAACTGGTCCCAGCTAAGCTGGCGCACGGGCCAGGACGCCACCTCACCGGCCTCGGGAACCCCCGTCTTCACCATGCTCTTGGCGGCGCGGGCCAAGCCGCCCTTCCTCCCCCGACCGCCGTAGCGGCGACGCCAACCGCCCGTGCCAGCGCGCTTCCACCCTGGGAACCGTTCCCCTTTTCATAGTCTTTCGTTTCCGACCGCCAGAGCGGCCAGTTTCCGACTCGAAGGTTCCTGCTTCACAGCAGCCGGTTTCACCAGGCAGTTC
>JAKAUG010000475.1 GCA_021827805.1 Bacillota bacterium
CGTGCAGCACGCTGCGATCCAGCTTCACGTATGCGGGGCGCAGGCGAACCACATGCCGCACGAAAGACATCGTGAAGCGAAAGTCATCCAATGCCAGTGGCACCCCCTCTTGGTGAAAATGCGCGCATGCCCTCCCCCAACCGTCCGGGGGCGGTGGCGAGCGTTCCGTGACCTCCACGATCAAGCGCGCCTTTTCGTCTGCCAGACCTGCTTCGCGGAGCCAGAGCGGGACCTGGTCCAGATCGCCCGCCTCCACGTTCACAAACAGCCGACCCTGCAAGCGCGCGGTGTGAAAGAGGCGTACCGCGGATACAAAGAGCAAGCGATCCAACGTCGCAATGTGGCCGCTTCGGTAGGCCTCCTGCAGCCAGGCGGAGGGGCCGTGCTCTCCCGGGAAGCGGGCCAGGGCTTCGAAGCCGATGATGCCGCCGTCCCATAACCTGCGAATGGGTTGAAAGTGAAAGTGCACGCGGGGCTGATCGAGAAACGTTGAGATATCCTCGGGAAACGGTCCCAAGGCCACCACCCGCCCGTGTGCCGGTGTCGATGAATGTCGAAGCCGATCTACCATTCGTCTCGTGGCACAGATTGCCTGCCATCCGTCCGCGCTGGGGACGGCCTGGCGACCGCCGCGACAGGCATGCCACGCCGCGGGTTGCGTGAATTGCGCCGCGAAGCGCGGCCCGCCCGCCATTCTCCGTGGCAGTCCTCCGCCCGTCTGCCCGCGCTCGATGCTCGCGCGGGAGGATTCTGCCGCACCTTGTCATGTGCTGCCTTGCCGATGTCCGTTCCGGCCTCTGACAGCGCCGGAGTCGCGCTGTCCGCATATCCCCACATCGCCTGCTGAAGGCTTTCGTCCTGCTCCCCCCACCCCCGTGGTGGCGCCTGTCCGATGCGCACTGGATGCCCCTGCCGCAGCGTCACCGCCCCATCGGGCTCTCCCAACACACCACCACCACCGCACCGTCCAACGCATTCGCCACAGCCTCCTGCGCCTTCTCGCGGTCGGGCCACGGCACCGCCACCGGATGGCCGCCCAGGACCAGGTGGCGCCGGCCGTCGGACTCGGTGCGCTCCATCCACCGCGCCAGCAGTTCCTCCCCGCGGATGTGCGGCAGGCCCGAGGTCATTCGGTCGGGCAGCGCCCTCGCCGCACGCACTCCGACAGCCGCTCGGCCCCTTCCCGCGGCCCCACGCCCCACGCCCATCGCCGTCAGACGGGTGCTGCCCGTCCCCAGGCTGAGCTGGACCATCAACCGCCCGGCCCAGCGGTCCCACTCGTCCGGCTCGGCGACCAGCACCCAGCCGTCGGTTGACCGTCGACTCCGGCGCGTCCACGTCGGGCAGCAGGGCCGCCAGCGTGCCGAGCGCAGCGGTCAGGGGCTGCAGCCCGACGGGTAGGCGCAGGATGTCAGCGGCCAGGGCGCCCGCGGCGGCACCGGTGTTGGCGTGCGTGTGGCCAGTCATGCCGGTGCCCTTCAGGGCACGGAGCGGGCCGCGCAGGCGATCACCGGGCGGGTACGGGCCGCCGGTGTGTCGGGGGCGGGGTGCGCCGCGGACGCGGGCGTTGCGGCCAACCAGCCCGGAACCCGTCCCACCGGCGGCAGCGGTTACAGGCACGCAACATGACCACGGTCCCCGACCCGTCCCCGGGTTACCCGACGGTGCCCGCCTGATGCAGCACCGCGGCGACCTGCGCCTGGAGGGCATCTGTCGCGCCCGCCTGCCACCGTCCGGCCGCCATCAGCTGATCGCCGACCTGCAGCAGCGGGGTGGCCACCGACATGCCCTGTGTGTTGTCGAAGGTGGCCCCGCCCAGGTCCACCTGGACCCTGCGACCCATGGCGAGGAACATCGGACACGGCTGTCCGAGCTTGCACACCGGATAGATGGTCGGCAACCGCAGTTCCACCGTGCTTGCGTGCACCGCCAGCACCGTACCCTCCACGATCGCGCGGCTCCCGCCGCCCGGCGTGGAACCGCCTGTCCCGGTCGCCGAGCCGCCGCCCTGGACGATGACCGTCAGTTGGAAGAGCAGTTCCGGCGGCAGGCAGGGCGGGGACGCGCGCAGGCAGGCCGGGCCGCCTACGGCGCGGAGCGTGGCGGTGCCCACCCCCTCAGCCTGGTAGGTCGCGGCCCCAGACAGCTCGACACCGCTGGGACCGGCAAGGATGCCGGACGGCGACACACTGACGTGCCAAAGCATACCGCTGCCGCCCAACTGCAACTGGAAGGCGTCTCTCAAGGACAGCAGCACGGTGTCTCCGTTGTCGGCAACCGTGACGGTCTTGGGCGCGCTGAGCACCCTGGATCCGCTTCCGGGCATGTG
The DNA here is from genome assembly GCA_021827805.1 of Bacillota bacterium. GTDB lineage: Bacteria > Bacillota > Sulfobacillia > RBS10-35 > JAJYVN01 > JAJZWQ01. Next base: position 2,330 of record JAKAUG010000475.1, read on the forward strand.
GCCGACGGGTCCGGACGGTGCCATCCGCACGGCCGTCACCGCTGAGGCCACCGTCGCGGACGGCTGTCCGCCGGTCTTCTGGGCCGCGCTGGCCGTGCTCCCAAGGAGCGCGGCGGCCAGGGCGGCCCCCAGTGTCATGCGGAGAAGTGTATGCACGGTGCCACCCCCTCCTCTTCCCTGTAGACGTACGCGGGGTGCCCTCGGTTCCCGGGGGTGGCGCCGTTTGGTCCGGGCGGGGTGCGCGGGTGCCGTCCGCGCACGCGCAGATTGGACTCTTGTCGTATGGTTCGCGCTCTGCCCGTGGGGGTGGTTCCTGACGGCATCCAACACCGTCAGGCCCCCAGCCGGGCTTGTCGCCCGGCGTCTCTGGAGCCCAGCCGGCAGCGGTGTGCCGTTTCCCATCCCGTTGTCGGGCTGGTTCCCGGTCTCCTTCCGGCGTCGGAACCGACTGTCCAGAACGTGCTTCACGTCGTCCAGCG
>JAKAUG010000233.1 GCA_021827805.1 Bacillota bacterium
TTCTGGTACGTGTTGTACGGGGAGGAGGAGGCAAGCTCGGCGGCGGTGAGGCCCCCGTCCTGGCCCTGGATGCCGAGGCCATAGAGCACGGTGGGGTCCGCGTCCAGCTTCATACCCATGTGCAGGCGGCGCAGGTAGATGCCGGCGACCACCGTCATGTCCTCTGGGCTCGTCACCTCACGCTGCACGATGCTCGCGAGGGTCACGGCCTGGAGGGTGTTCAGACCCTGCTGGGCGGCCGCGGCCTGGAGCGCGGGCGTCCAGGCCTGCTGGAAGCGCTGCACCATGGCCTGCACCGCCCGCTGGGCGTCCCACTCGGGGGGGAAGCTGTACGTGGCGGGGAAGAGGTACCCCTCCAGGGCCACCTTGGCTCCGGGCCCTGGGGCTGGCAGGCCCGCCCGCGCGAGAAGCTGCACGTCCCGCATCGCCTGCAGGCCCTGGGTCGGGGAACCCACGCCCGCCGCGGCGAACGCGCTGATCACCTGGGTGGCCGTCCAGCCCTCGGGCACGATGACCGAACGGTCCGCGACATGGCCGGCCACCAAGAGGTTCAGGATCTGGCCCGGCGTCATTCCGGGCCCAAGGGCGTAGGTCCCCGCCTCGAGCGACCGGCTGCGATGCTGCCGCCGCACGAACCACTCGAAGGCCAGACCGGAGCGAACCACCCCCTGGCTCTGGAGCAGGGTGGAGATCTGGCGCAGATCACTGCCGCGCGGCACCACGACGAGCACCTGCCGGGTGGAACCCGGGCGGGCGGGATCGCGCATGAGCCGGGAGACACGCTGAGATGCCCACGCCGCGCCGCCGCCCATGCCGAGGAGCACGGCGGCCAGAAGCAGGACCCCCAGCCGGCGGCGGGTCCCGCGCCGCATCAGGCCGCGGCCTGCCCCAGGCAAACCATGGCCCCCGGGGCACCCCCGGGGGCCCAGGACCTGGGTCGGAGGCTAGAACGATCCCTTGCCGTCGTCCGGCTCGTCGCCCTCGTCCTCGTCCTCGTCCTCATCGTCTTCGTCCTCGTCGTCCTCCGCATCCTCGTCGTCATCCTCGTCGTCCTCGTCCCACTCCAGGGACGCCTCATCCTCAAGGATTTCGTCCCAGCGGGCGGCGACCTTGTCCCACTCCTCGTCGTCCTCGATGTCGACGAGCTGATCGTTGCCCTCGGCGTCCTTCTCCACCCGCAGGACGATGGCCTCCTCGTCGTCCTCGTCCTCGTCCTCGGTCGACGCCAGCACGGCATACTCCTTGCCGTCCACCTCGAACACGTCGACGAGTTCGAACTCGTGCTCCTCCCCGTTCTCGTCGGTCAGGACGACCAGGTCCCCTTCCTCGCGCTCCACCCCTTGGTCACCTCGCTTGGGCCAACCTGGCCCTGGCTGCTGGGGCCCAAATCCGGATCCGTGCCCGCGGTACTGAGTGTCCCCTGAAGGTGCCTGGTCTTCCGCTTCCTGGCCCGCCTGCGCAGCCGCGACCCGCCTGGCGTCAAGAAAACCCTGCAGAAGCACCGTGGCCGCCACCTGGTCGACGACCTGGCGACGTCTGGCGCGGGACACGTCGGCCGCCAAGAGCGCGCGCTCGGCGATCCGCGTCGTCAGACGCTCGTCCCAGAGTTCGACCGGGATGGGGCACGCCTTCCGCAGGGCGGCGACAAACCCCAACACCTTGTCCGCCTGGACGCCGACCTCGCCGCGCAGCGTTCTGGGCAGGCCCGCCACGATGAGCTCCGCCCCTCGACTGGTGGCCAGATCAGCGATCGAAGAAACGTCCCGTTCCTGGGTCGTCCGCCGGATCGTGCCCACCCCCTGGGCCAGCGAAGCCGTCGGATCGCTCACCGCGACCCCCACGGTCCGGTCTCCGATGTCCAGACCCATTATGCGCACGAGGGTATCACCATCCCCATGGGGCTGTCAACGAATGGCTCACTACCCTGCCGGGGCGGCCGCACGCGAACCCCGGAGCGCCAGCCCAAGGGCCAGGGCGAAGACCAGCGCGGCGAGGCCAAAGGCGCTATGGATTCCGAGCGCATCCCCCCACAGCCCGCCGATGATCGGGCCCGCCAGATTCCCCACCTGCTGGGCGGAGGTGAGCAGGCCATAGGCCCGCCCACGGAACCGCTCCTCCACGGATGTGGCGGCCAGCGTTCCCAGGCCTGTGTTCGCCCCGGCGTAGGCCACACCTGTGGCGAGACGGACGAGGCCGAAGAGCGCCAGGGTGGGGGCCAGCAATTGCAGGGCGTTGCCGAGCGTCCCGCCCCCCAGACCCAGGAGCACCGTGCGCCGATAGCCACGCCGTTCACCCCACCGGCCCCACCAGGGTGAGCAGATCACGGCCGCGACACCGAGCAGCGAGAAGAGCAGTCCGGCCAGGAACGGCACGGCCGTGACCCCCGGAAACTGGCCGACGTAGATCGTGATCAGCGGCTCGATGATCGTCGTGGCCAACTGCACCAGGACCGTGAGGATCAGTACCTGGCGCAGCCCGACATTGCGCCAGCCCTGCGCCAGCCCCGGGAGCACGTCCAACTTCATGCCCCGGCGCGGGGGCACCGGCTCGAGCACCAGGGCGTAGACCAGGGCCGTGGCCACAAGCTGAGCGGCGGCGGAGAGGTAGAAGGTCCAGTGGATACCCCACAGCTGCACCAGCGCCCCGCCGATGAGCGGTCCGGTGATCGCCCCGGCGGCCGGCCCGCTCTGCAGGATCCCCAGCGACCGACCCAGCCGCTGGGAGGGCACCGTGGCCGCGACCAGGGCATAGGCCGCCGGGATGAAGCCAGAGAACGCTCCGTTCAGGAGCCGCCAGACGAGCACCAT
>JAKAUG010000437.1 GCA_021827805.1 Bacillota bacterium
AGTGCAGATTCTCTGCTGCCATGTCAAGGGGAGCCATGCAGCGCCCCCGGCAGACACAGGTGACGGTGGCAAGGACGTCTCCCTGAACGAGCATCCGTCATCGACAGCGGACTCCGCCGCGGCCTTGGGAGCGAGGGTAGCTTCCGCACGCGCATCTCAACAGACCCGCATCCCGCCCGACGCCTGGTATGTACTGGATTCGTAAGAGCTGTGGTGGGACGCTTCGGCGTTGCGCGAGTTGCGGACGTTCCTCGGCATCCTGCCCCGGGTCAGGGTCGATGAACCAAGGGTGCCGCTCATGGGTCCGGAACTGCCGGCAGCCGCCCCGCGCGACATGGAGGAGATCCTCGGTTCCGTTCCGCGCGGCATCTTCCCCTGGAACTGGGAGGAGGCGGGCTGGGCTTTCCACTCTCGACCGCCGTTCACTCCGCGGTTGCACGGGCTACCCGGCGATCCCGGGGCTTCCGGCGGGCTCCGGGCGAAGCCGCGGCCCTGGGCCCTGGTGACCGGCACGATCATGGCGACGCCACTCGTGTGCGGTGCTCGGGTCTTCCACTCCGAAACGAAGCAGATTTCGCTTGCCGTGTGGCGGGCCATTGCCCACCTCTGGGCCACAATGCCTGGCACAGGTCAGAACACGCCACCACCTCCCTGAACGCCACGCGAACGGCGGTGCGAGAGGCATGTGGCAGGATGGATGCGTGGTCGTGTGGGCACAAAGCGCAGTCCGCGCCTGGTCTCCAGAACTGTGCTTGCTCATCACCCTCCCGCCGCCACGCCTGCTGCCCGTCAGTGGACCCCTCCCTCCCGCGGGCGGTCGTACCTTCGCAAGCGCACGGTCGCCGCACTTCTCCCAGGGCGTCGGTCGATCGGCGGATGCCGCGCAATGCCTCACCACCGGTACAATGATGGCGGGGGGGATCCCGCTGGGACTCGCCACAGGGTTTCGTGGCTCCGAGCGCCTGTACGTAGCCGGGGTGGTCGGCGCCTGCCTCGCGCTGGCCGCGTGCGGCCACGCGGTTCCCAGCGTGCCGGGTCCCCCGCCGGCAGTCTCGTCCGCCTCGACCCCCGCCTGCACGGTCGCGGGCCAGAGCATCCCGGCCCCATTGCGCTCAGGGGCTTTGCCGGGACCGCTGCTGGTGGGGATCACGATGCGCATGAACGGAATCGGATGGGGGACGGGCGACACCGTCTCGGGGGCGGAATTCACGCCCGCGGTGTGGCGCACGACAGACGGCGGTCAGAAATGGGTCGATGTGGCACCCGCTGCATTCAATGCGGGTGCGATGGCGGGAGCCGCGGCCATACCGTCTTACGTGTCCGCGCAGACCGCCTGGGCTGCCTTCACCTGGGACGGTAGCGTCGTGGGCAAGGAGCCCCTGGTGCACATCTTCCGCACGACCAACGGCGGGGCATGCTGGTCCTCCACCGTGCTGCCGGGCGCCGACGCGGGAGAGCCCATCTCCCTGGATGCCGTGAGCGCCACCACCGCGTACCTCAGTGAGGCGGTTGCGCCCTATACCAGCGCCACAGGGAAGCAACCGGGGCGTGTCCTGGTCACCCATGACGGCGGGACCACATGGTCGGTCGTGGCCCAAAAGCCGGGGAAGCTTCCCGCCGTCGGTACGCTGACCTTCACAAACGCCACGGCTGGGATCCTCACCTACCAGGCGCCGGATGTGTATCGGACGGCCGATGGCGGACTGAGCTGGCAGCCGGTGTCCCTTCCCGCAGACGGGTGCCTCGGCCGACCCCTCCAATATCCCACCTTCGACGCCCCTACGGTGTTCGGAACGGTGGGCTACGCCCCGGTACGGGATGCCACAACCTACGGGGTCGTGGCCACATCAGACGGTGGTCAGACCTGGCGTTGGCTTTCCATCCCCTGGTGCGGGCCCGAGGACGTGAGCTTCGCCAACGCCAAGGACGGCTGGGTGTGGGCCTGGTCCCACGAGGGAACCCCGCAGCCGGTGACCGGACGCTTCTTTCACACGACCGACGGTGGCCTGCACTGGAGCACCATCCCGACGGATCCAACGCTCCATGCCATCTGCTGCGGGGCGGGCAACGGCCTCTCCCAGATCGACTTCGTCTCCGCGGACACCGGGTGGGCCCTGGTGAACACGAACACCACCGCCAACGCGCTGCTCCAGACCCAAGACGGCGGAAGCACATGGACGGTGGTGTGGAAAGAGACCCCCGCGACGCCCCAGACAGCCGAGACAGGCGGCAGCGGTTGAGCATGCTCCATCCATCGTGTCAGGACGGCGTCAGGCGCCTGTCAAGTGATGCATCCGACCCGCTGTCATCTGTCATACCGGGACAAGGGGGAATCGGTGTGCGCTGGACGGGCCTTGCGGCCGCGTTCGTGCTGATACTGACCGCCGCGGGGTGCGCGCACCCGGGCGCTGGTGACCCAGTCAGCGAGGTGGCCGTGGTCTCTGCCCGCGGCCTGGCGGTCATCAACCCGGGTTCCGGTTTCGTCCGCCAGGTGGGGTGGCCCCAGAAGGTCGCCCCCACGGCCCTTCTGCCGACCAACGCCGGGCTGGCGATTGTGGGCCAGATCCAGGAGGCATCCAATTCCCTCGCGATCCCGATGGCCGTCTCCATGCTTTGGCAGGGGGGCGGAGCGATCCTGCCCTGGGCCATCGAATTCCGCTCGTCCAACCCCGGCACGGCCAACACCGGCATGGAGATCCAGGGTGGCGTTGCGGCGGGGAACGGCATCGCCCTCTATGGCTTTCACGGTGGGGGTGTCGGGGAGATCTTCCGCTTCTTCACGCCAGAGTTCACTCAGAGCGC
>JAKAUG010000473.1 GCA_021827805.1 Bacillota bacterium
GTCGCCAGGCAGGGATACTCCGCGGCGGCTGCGGCCGATCGACGGTGAACGTTCCGTGACATGAATGGATCTGTGGTCCCATCGGAATGATGCAGAACAATGCGGAGCGCACCGCGATGGCAGAGGCCATCCTGGATGCCTCCTTCTGGAACGCCGCCTTCGGGGCTCGGGTAAAGGCGTATCTGCCGCGCCTCTTTCGGGTGTTGGCGCCTCCGATCATCAGGACCGAGGGCACTGGGGCCGGTAATGTTCCCAGACAAGGGAGAACGGCAGGTGCCTTCTCTGCCGCATGAGCACCGCGCCGTTACCCTGATCAACGGGCGGCCCGCGAACAGCTTCGCCAGTCAGGTGGGAATGGCGGTTCTCGACGTTGGTAGCTGGATCGTCCTTGTGGCAGAGCACAGGCTCATGCCCATGCCCATGGGCGTTGCGAGGTTTGGCCTGGAGCACCTTGAGGGAACGCACCGTTCCAGTCCCGCATCGACACATACCGCGAAGAAGGCGTTGGAAGAACTGGCGCGAGGGGGGTGGCGCTGATGGAGTGGGTTACCAAGTCCGTCCGGCTTCGTCCGCAAGAGGCGGCCGGCGTAGCTGAGTTGGCCACGGAACTGGGCTTTTCCGAAGGGGCGCTCTTGCGTCGATGGGCCATCGAGGGTGTTCGCGAACTGAGGTTTGACCAAGCGCTGCTTGGCTACACCAAGGGCCTGCTCAATCTACAACAGGCTGCTGAACGTGCCGCGATGGGCGCGGAAGCCTTTGAGGCCGAGTTGCTCCGTCGAGGCGTCTTTGGTCCAGGATACACGGACGAGTCGCCCAACGCATGGCTCAAGGGGCTCAGCCGAGTCCTCCAACGCATGGGACGACCAAAGCTTGCGGAGGTGGCATCTGACCTCGGAAACCAGAGCGGGGGACCGGCCGCCGCTCTGGCAGAGGCAGAGGCAGCGGCGACATTGGAGCCTCCCAGGAAAACCCCCAAGACGTAGACGGGCGCAAGCCACAGTGTCCCAGTGCTGGGGGCGTGAGCACTGGGAGTGCGGCGCACGTGAACCAGGGCCGCGTTCGGCGCATCATGCATGGACCACAGTTGATCTCATCCCCGGACCTCACTCCCCTCGTCGGAGCGGCGCGTGGGCCAGGCAACCCCGGTCTTTGCACAACGCTCCCACACGTGATGCGAGGTCTTGATGCTCCGTGGCGCCCGGCACGGGCATGGGGGACCCTCCAGAAACCCGAACGGCAGTGCGCCGCCCAAGGGTGTGGAGCAAGCCGGTCGAGGCGGGGCAAGACGGGAACGCGTGAGGTTTGCGGCGGGTGAGCGACAGTCGAGGGCCGCGGCAGAGCACGGGCGGAAGATGGGGTCGGTTGGCTGGGCGCGGGCTGTGCGGGCATGGGCCCAGCGCCGACCCCATGGAGGCGGCCCGGGATCCAAGATCTCACGCTGGGGACCCGGCCGGCCACGCCGCTCCCCGTGTCCGCGCCTACAGTGGAAGCTTGACGGTGGCCGCCCACATCCGCAGGCCGGCCCGGTCGGCCTTGCGGCGCGCGCGTTCATAGCGGCGCGTCACGCATCCGATCTTGTGCTTGAGTTCGGGCGGTAGCGCGGCCTCGCCTCCCAGGGCGCGCACCCTGCGCGTCAGCTTCTTGAGCCGGTACTGCGCAAGGTCACGCGCCAGTCTCCAGGCATTCCACCAGACCGCCACGCGCAGTTCCAGCCGGCGCTGCTCCCTCGGCGATGGCACATGCTCGCGCATGCCCGGTTCTCCTCCCCACCGCTCATCGCTCAGTCCCGAAGACCCGTCCTCCCTCAGCCCGCGCTCTGTCGGGACAGGCTGATGCTGTGGACCGCGACACCGGCCGTTCCCGCAAGGCGGAAGTCCGCCCCGAAATTCTCCCGGCCGTCGAACTTGGCGGAGGGGAAGGGAAAGGTCGCCGTCAGCCACCTGCCGCTGCCGGTGCACTGCACGCCTCCGCTGGAAGAGGCGTAGGCGCCGCCCACGCCTGGCCCCGGGGAATCGAACATGGCCTGCAGCGTCCCGCCCGCCGGAGCATCAAAGTACTCCACGGTCAGGGTCAGCGCCGTGGGGAAGATCCACCCTGGCACGTTGGCCACAAAGTAGAGGTAAGAGGTCGGATTCGAGCTGTCGGCGGTGTTCGGGTCAAAGACCTCGGCACTCTTGCCGCCAACCGTGGCCACGTGAAAGTTGCTGTCCCCCTGGTGGGCGCCGACCTGGACGAGCTCGACGCTCGGCGTGCTCGAGCCGAGCACCAGGGACACCCCGGCCGGATTCATGGCAGCCAACTGGATCTCGGCCGCTTGGGCCGCTGGGACGGGCTGGGGCTGGGCCGGCAGAGCCGCTCCGGCCAGGACCCGCTCGTACCACAGGGACATGTCCAGAAGTCCCAGCGTGCTGTTGGCCGCAGGGGTGAAGCGCACCAGCACCTGCTGCGCGGGGAGCAGGGCGCTCAGATCGACGGTCAGGGTCGCCAGCTGGCCCCAGGCCACGTTGACCGAGCCGGCATCCTGGAGGGCCTTGCCTTGCGCCCCCACCTGGATGGAGCCGGCTCCCGTCAGAAGCAGCGAGGCACTGGCCTTGGCCGCCCCCTCCACGTCGAAGCCATAGGTCCATCCCCCGCCCGAGGCCGCCGCGCGCATCTGCAGGGCCGTGCCCCCACGCAGGTAGACCGAGCCGCTCGAGGAGGCGCCGGCGTCGCCCGCCAGCTCCAGGAAGTAGGTGTCGCGGTTGCCGTACTGGGCGGGCAGCCCCACCGGCGCCGAGCGGATCAGGCCGGCGCCGCGCGC
>JAKAUG010000122.1 GCA_021827805.1 Bacillota bacterium
AGGCGCGCGGGAACACCTGGACGCCGTCTCGGTGTGCACGCCGAACCGGTTTCACGCCCCCGCGGTGACCGCGGCCCTGGCCGCCGGTTGCCACGTGCTCTGCGAGAAGCCGCCGGCGCTGACGGCGGACGAGGCCCGCCAGATGGAGGCGGCCGCCGGGGCGAGCGGCAGGATCCTGACCTTTGGGTTCATGTTCCGCTTCAGCAACGAGGTGCAGGCCGCCAAGCGTTTCGCCGAGGACGGCGCCCTGGGCGAGGTGTACACGGGACGCGTCACCGCGGTGCGGCGGCGAGGGATTCCGGGCTGGGGGGTGTTCACCAACAAGGAGCTGCAGGGCGGCGGCCCCCTCATCGACATCGGGGTCCACATGCTGGACGCCGCGCTGTATGTCATGGGCTATCCCGAGCCCGAATCGGTGCTCGGGGTCACCCACACCAAGCTCGGCAATCACCCGGCCGGTGTGACGACCATGGGCGCCTGGAAGCACGAGCAGTACACCGTGGAGGATGTGTGCAACGCCGTCATCCGCTTCGAGGGCGGTGCGGCCATTCTGCTGGAGTCGAGCTTCATTGCCAACATCGAGCCCATGGAGGAGCTGAACGTCCGACTGTCCGGCACAAAGGCTGGCGTGAAGCTCTTCCCCTTCGCCGTCTTTGGCGAGGAGCACGGCACCCTGCTGAACACGCAGGCCGCGTGGCAGCCTGGGGGCAACAACCACCATCGGGAGATCGCGCACTTCGTGCGCGCCGTGCGCGGTGAGGTCGAGCCCCTGTCCACCCCGGCCGAGGCGGTCAAGATCCAGCGCATCATCGACGCGATCTATCGCTCCGCGGAGACCGGCAGCAGCGTCAGGGCATAGGCTCGGGACGGCGGTACCGATCGCGGCCCGCGTCGGATGCGTCGGATAGGATGGCGAAGGGAACGGCCCCTCCGGGGCGAAGCAGCCAACAGGGTCTGCTCACGCCGGGGGGGCCGCTTCATGCAGGCCGCCTGGATTCGAGCCCTGGTGCTGTTACCGCTACTGACGCTGGGTGCGCGCGATCATGCGCTGCTGCTCTTGGCCGTGGTGGTCGTCGCGTCCTGGCTGGCGGGCGCGGCGCTGCTGGAGCGGGTCTTCGCCAGACTGGCCGTGAGCGAGGCCATCTCCACGACCGAAGCCTTCCCGGGGGACACGGTCGATGTGCACCTCCGCATCGCCAACCGTTCCATCCTGCCCCTGCCCTGGCTGCGGGTGCGGCAGGTGGTGCAAGCCCGCCTGCAGCAGGAGCCGCCCACCTGGCTTGCCTCGCTGCCCGCGGGGGAGGTCCACCATGTGCAGTACCGCCTGCACCCCTCCCGTCGTGGTGTGTATCGCATCGGGCGCGTCGAGGTGGAGGCGGGGGACTGGTTTGGTCTCTGGCGTCGCGAGGGAGACGTGGAGGTCGGGCTGTGGCTCACCGTGTTTCCGCGTCCGGAGCGGGTGGATGTGCTGCACTCGACGAGTCCACGCCGCCCGGAGGGCCCCCGCCGTGATCCCACGAGCCCCTTCCGGGCCTGGGAGCCTCAGGGCCTGCGGGAATACCGCAGGGGAGACCCCCTGCGCTGGATCGCCTGGAAGGCGACCGCGCGCCGAGGGGAGCTGGTGGTGCGAGACTTCCCGCCTGTCTGGGAGCGCACCCACGTGGTGGTGCTGGACCTGCGCGCCGAGCGCTGGCCGGCCCGCGGGCGGGCCGAGTGGGTGGAGCATGCGGTCTCTGTCGCGGCGGGTTGGATCGTCGGGACCGGGGATCGCGACGAGCCGGTGGGCCTGTATGCGCACGGGGTCGCCACACGTTATGAGCCGGAGGCGCACAACGCCCCTGGGGGCGCCTCTGGGGCGGGACGTCGTCTGACCGTGGTGGCCTCTGGCCCACGGCACGTCGGGGCCCTCGGGCCCCGGCCACTGGACGCGGGGAACGTGCGTCTGGAACTGCCCGCCCGGCGTGGCGCTCAGCACCGGCGCCGACTCCTGGCGGCTCTGGCCGGGCTCGAAGCGGCGGACGATCCGAGCTTTGTCCACGAGGTACCGGCGGGGGTGACCAGGATGTCCCCCCGCGCCAGCGTCTTCTGGCTGGCGGGGATCGTCGATGCGGACACGATGACGGCGGCGCGTCTGATGACCCTGGCGGGGCACGCGGTCACGCTCGCCGTGGCGCAGGGCGGGGCCCCACGCTTGGCCGCGGGCGGGGTACGGATCCACACCCTGGTGCCTGGGGAGGGAGCGCATGGCGGGGCGTGAGGGGGAAGCCCCGCGGCAGTCCTATCCCTGGGGGGACCCCCGGCTCTGGGGCTGGGCCGTCCTGGTCGGCGGTCTGGGCGGGATGGCGGATCTGGGCTGGTCCGGGCTCATCCCCGGGCGGTCCCCGGGCGCGTGGTGGGAGGCGGCCGGGTCGGCGTTGGTGGGCCTGAGCGTGGTCGGTGTGGCGCTGCACCCCCGATCCGCGGGCTGGACCGCCGCCGGCAACGTGGTGCCCGCCATCTGGCCTGTGCTGGTGGCCTTCGCCCTGGCCCCTCCGGTGGCGGGCCCGGCTTTCTGGCGTTTCGGCTGGACGGCGGCGCTCCTACTCTACGTCTGGAGCAAGAGCCGCGCGTTCGCGCGGGCGGCGGTCGCCTCCACCCTGCCGGCGCCCGTGGGCAGGGAGGGGGTGCCGTGGGCACCTCCCGCCGTGGGGCGAGCCGCCGTGGACATACTCTGGGGTGTCGGGCTGTGGCTCGGCTTCTGCGACCTGGGGGCCGGGGGATCCGTCGGCCTGGCCCTGGGCGG
>JAKAUG010000501.1 GCA_021827805.1 Bacillota bacterium
GGGCCGAGGTGCCTGAACCCGTCGCGGTGCCTCCCGCGGCCGCCGCGTTCTGGCTGGGGGCGGCGCTGTTCGGCATCTGTCCGCAGGTGCCCTCCAGGGTGCAGGCCGCGGGCGCGGCGGCCCGGACGGCCCCCGGTGCCGACATCATCTGCCAGGCGATCAGCAGCGCCGCCGCCACCAGTGCCACCTGCAACAATCCGGCCAGGATCCTGGCGCCCACCCGGCCGAGCACGGCGGCGGCCGCGACCAGCAGGGCGGCCCAGACCCAGTGTGGCAGATGGGCCGGGTCCCGAGCATTCAGCCAGGCCGCGGCGACCGCCGCGGCGCGCACCAGTTGCGGCCAGAGGTGGGTCTTCAAAGGGCTCCCTCCCCTCACTCCCGCGACGACTGCCGCCGCGGTGCGGGACACCCTCAGTATGTCGCAGCGGCGGCCTCAGGCCCAGCAGGCGATCCGCGGGGACTGGCTTCCCGCGAACCGCGGCCGATGCGGCACAAACCACGCCGAAGGGTGACGAATGCCGATCTTCTGGTACAGCTCGTGCGCGCAGGTCACGAGGTCACCGATCCCGTTGCGCATCCCCGCGGCCCGGACTAACCTTGAAGGCTGAATGGCGTCCGCACCCGCCCCGGGGAAAGGTTGTGCACCCATGGCCCACCCGGAGATCTCCCAGCGTGCGCGCGGGCTCAGCCCGTCTCCGACAATGGCCGTCGATGCCCGCGCCAAGGCCCTGCAGGCTGAGGGCCGGGATCTGGTGAACCTGAGCGCGGGAGAGCCGGATTTTCCCACCGTGCCTCAGGCCTCCCGGGCCGCCGTGGAGGCCGTGCGGGCCAACTTCACCCGCTATACCGAGGCGGCCGGCATCAGGCCCCTGCGCGAGGCCATCGCCGCCAAGCTGGAACGGGAGAACGGCATTCGCTACGCGCCGGAGGAGATCGCCGTCACGCCCGGCGCGAAGTATGCCCTGTATGCGGCGATGCAGGTCCTGGTGGATCCAGGGGACGAGGTGCTCATCCCCTCGCCGTTTTGGGTCTCCTACCCCGAGCAGGTCAAATTGGCCGGCGGCGTGCCGGTCTTCGTGCCCACGCGGGAGGAGGATGCGTTCGTCCCGCGAGCTCGGGCCATCGCCGAGGCGATCACCCCGCGCACCAAACTCCTGGTGCTCAACAGCCCCTGCAATCCCACCGGTGCGGTCATCCCGCCCGAGGAGCTCGCCGCGATCGCTGAGGTCGTGCTGCGGCATCCGCGCCTGCATGTGCTCTCGGACGAGATTTACGAGAAGATGGTCTACGACGGCGCACGGCATGCCAGCCTGGCGGCGCTGGACGAGGAGGTCCGCCGCCGCACCGTGACGATCAACGGCTTTTCCAAGGCGTTTTCCATGACCGGCTGGCGCGTGGGCTACACCGCCGCCGAGCGGCCGGTCGCCCGGGCCATCGCCAGCCTGCTCAGCCAGACCACATCCAACGTCACCTCCATCGCCCAGAAGGCCGCACTGGCCGCCCTGGAGAGCGCCGAGGCCGAGGTGGCGGAGATGGTGCGTGAGTTCGGCCGCCGCCGGGCCTTTGTGCTGGAGCGTCTGTCCCGCATGCCCAGGACCCGCTGCGTGCCCCCCGGTGGGGCCTTCTACGTCTTTCCCAACATGCAGCAGGCTCTCGGTCTGCGACTGCCCGGCGGCCGGGAGTTGCGCGACGTGGACGCGCTGGGCCTGGCCCTGTTGGAGGAGGCCGGGCTGGCGGCGGTGCCCGGCAGCGGTTTCGGTGCCCCTGTGAACCTCCGCCTCTCCTACGCCGCGAGCATCGAGACCCTGGCCCGCGGCTGCGACCGGCTGGAGCAGTTCCTGCGCAGTCTGAGTTGACGGTGAGCGGGGTCCCGCGGACCGGGACGGAACTTTGTGCCGGTCTGTCTCGCGGTGGTTGGCCCGACGCGGTGCTCTGATATAGTGGGCATTGGCTTGGCCCCGCCCCGGGGCCGCGCCCGAGTGCGCTGGAGCGCTGAGAAGATGGCCGTTGTGCGGGCCGGTTGGAGGCGGGGCGGGTGACGGAGAGGACGCTGTTCACCTCGGAGTCGGTGACGGAGGGGCATCCGGACAAGGTCTGCGACCAGGTGGCCGACGCCCTGCTGGATGCGCACCTGGCCCAGGATCCCTTCACGCGCGCCGCGATCGAGGTGTTCGCCAGCACCGGCCTGGTCGCGGTCATGGGCCAGATCACCTCCACCGCCAGTGTGGATGTGCGGGACGTGGTGCGCCGTACCCTGCGCGAGATCGGCTACACCGGCACGGCTGGCTTTGACGCCGACAGCTGCTCCGTGCTCACCGGGCTTGAGGGACAATCGCCGGACATCGCTCAGGGCGTGGACCGTGCCCTTGAGGTCCGGGACGTGGCGGCCGCCGATGCCGCGGACCTGGTCGGGGCCGGCGACCAGGGCATGATGTTCGGCTATGCCTGTGACGAGACCCCTGAGATGATGCCCCTGCCCATCGCCCTGGCGCACCGCCTGGCCCGCAGGCTGGCCCAGGTGCGCAAGTCTGGATTTCTGCCCTACCTGCGCCCGGATGGCAAGACGCAGGTCACGGTCGAGTATCGGGACGGCAGGCCGAGCCGGCTGGACGCCATCGTGGTCTCCACCCAGCACGCGCCGGAGGCCGATCTCGACACGATCACAGCGGACGTGCGCCGGCATGTGGTGGGAGATTCCGTCCCCGCGGAGCTGCTGGACTCCGCCACGCGGCTGTATGTGAACCCGACCGGCCGCTTCGTCGTGGGTGGGCCCCAGGGGGAC
>JAKAUG010000102.1 GCA_021827805.1 Bacillota bacterium
CCTGGTCCCGGTGGCTCGGTGGCCGCGGCCACCAGGGACCTTCTGCACTGCCTGGAGACGGGCGGGGAGCCAGAACTCTCCGGCGCCCGCGCGTTCCGGGCCACGGAGCTGATCTTTGCCATCTATGAGTCGAGCCGCCGCGGGGCACGCGTCGATCTGCCCCTGGACGTGCAGGATGTCTCCCTGGCGGACCTGGCGCGCCAGCGCGGGGTCGAGGTCTGAGGCGGCAGCGGGGGAGCGGGGGCCCGTGCGTCGGGACCCGCTCCCCCGCCTTGCCCGCGCCACCAGCCGCCATCCGCAATACTGTAGGATCTGCACAGAGCGGCAGGCCCAGAGAGCGCCCAGCGCCTCCGGCCAGCGATGGCCGGAGGCGCGGCCGCTGCATCCTGCGTGGCGAGGAGACGGTGCACAGTGTCCAGTGGCCAGAGCCGCGCGGTGAAGCCCATCGGCAAATTGCTGGTGGCCAACCGCGGGGAGATCGCCATCCGCATCTTCCGTGCCTGCACGGAGCTTCAGATCCACACCGTCGCCATCTATGCGCATGAGGACCGCTACGCCCTGCACCGCGTGAAGGCCGATGAGGCGTACGAGGTGGGGGCGGGCCGTTCCCCAGTCGAGGCCTATCTGGACATGGACGGCATCCTGTCCCTGGCCCGGGCCAAGGGCGTGGATGCGATCCACCCCGGCTACGGGTTCCTGGCCGAGAGCGAGCGGTTCGCGCGCGCCTGTGCCGAGGAGGGGCTGGTCTTCATCGGACCCCGGCCCGAGCACCTGGCCCTGTTCGGGGACAAGGCGGCGGCCCGCCAGGCGGCGGCCCAGGCGGGGCTGCCGTTGCTGGGCGGGACCGAAGAGCCGGTCGAGGGTGAGGCCGCCGCCCTGGTCCGGGCCAACGACCTCGGCTACCCGCTGATGGTGAAGGCGGTCTTCGGCGGCGGGGGGAGGGGCATCCGGCTGGTGCGGGACGCCTCCGAACTCCATCAGGCCCTGGCCAGCGCGCGTTCGGAGGCTCAAGGGGCCTTTGGTCAGGGCGCCGTCTACCTGGAGGCCGCGGTGGAGCGGGCCCGCCACATTGAGGTCCAGGTGCTGGGGGACCGTCACGGCGCTCTGGTGCACCTCTGGGAACGGGACTGTTCGGTGCAGCGCCGGCACCAAAAGCTCGCCGAGGTGGCACCGGCGGTCGGCCTCAGCGAGGAGCAGCGCCAGCGGGTCACGGGCCTGGCGACGCGGCTTCTGTCTTCGGTCGGCTACGAGGGGGCCGGCACCGTTGAGTTCCTGCTGGACCGCCAGGGCGAGTTCTCCTTCCTGGAGGTCAACCCGCGCATCCAGGTCGAGCACACCGTCACCGAACTGGTGACGGGCGTGGACCTGGTCCAGGCGCAGATCCGCGTGGCGGAGGGCTACCGCCTGTCCGACCCCGAGATCGGCATCGCCGATCAGCAGGCGGTGCGGCGTGAGGGCTTCGCCATCCAGTGCCGGGTCACGGCCGAGGACCCCAAGAACGGCTTTTTCCCCGATACGGGCCGCATTCTCACCTACCGTTCCCCCGGGGGCTACGGCATTCGGCTCGACGGTGCCGGCGCCGAGGCCGGGGCCGTGATCTCCCCCTACTTTGACTCCCTGCTCGTCAAGTGCTGCGCCTGGGCCCCCACCTTCGGCGGGGCCGTGGCCAAGATGCGTCGGGCCCTGGGGGAGTTCCGCATCCGGGGCGTGCGCACCAACCTTCGCTTCCTGCTGGAGGTGGTCGGCCACCCCCTGTTCCGTGCCGGGGAGGCGGACACCGACTTCGTGGACCGGACCCCACAGCTTCTGGCCTACGCGGAGGCGCGGGACCGGGGGAACAAGCTGCTGGCCTACATCGGCGAGGTGACGGTCAACGGAGCTGGCGCGACCGCCGCCGGGGCCGGGCCGCCCCCGGCCCCGCGCGCCCCGCGGCTGCAAATGCACAGCGCTCCCAGGCTGAGCCGGCCGGCCCCCGGCGGCCTGCGCCCGCTGCTCTTGGAGGGCGGGCCCCAGGCCGTGGTGCAACGGCTTGGGGAGCCTCGGCTGCACCTGACCGACACCACCTTCCGCGACGCGCACCAATCGCTCTTGGCGGCGCGGGTGCGCACCCGGGACCTGCTGGAGGCGGCAGCCGAGGCGGACTACCTGGCCGGCATCTGGTCGCTCGAGATGTGGGGGGGCGCGACCTTTGACACCGCGCTGCGTTTTCTGCGCGAGTCGCCATGGGAACGTCTCGCCGCGCTCCGCGCCGCGCTGCCGCACACGCTCTTCCAGATGTTGCTGCGGGGCGCCAACGCCGTGGGGTACGCCAACTATCCCGACGAGGTCGTGCGCGCCTTTGTGGCCCAGGCGGCGCGGGCCGGCATCGATGTCTTCCGGATCTTCGACAGCCTGAACTGGGTCGAGGGCATGGAGGTGGCCATCGCCGCGGCCCTGGAAACCGGGCGCCTGGTGGAGGGCGCCATCTGCTACACCGGCGACTGCGCGGATCCCTCCGAGGACCTGTACACCGTGGAGTACTACGTGGGCCTGGCGAGAAAGCTCAAGGCCCTGGGCGTGCATCTCATCGGCATCAAGGACATGGCGGGGCTGCTGCGGCCCCGAGCCGCTGAGCTCCTGGTGGCCGCCCTGCGCCGAGAGGCGGGGCTGCCCGTGCACCTGCACACCCACGACAACGCGGGGCAGGGTGTGGCCACCCTGCTCGCCGCCGCCCGGGCCGGCGTGGAGATCGCCGATGTCGCGGTGGCCTCCATGGCCGGCGGCTCCTCCCAACCCAGC
>JAKAUG010000001.1 GCA_021827805.1 Bacillota bacterium
ACCAGGTCGCTTCCAGGATCCTTGCCCGTCCCGCAAGCCTTGGGGCTCAAGCCCCTTTGGAATCCCCAGGTTTTAGGAGGCTAGATGCGCCGAAGTCTGAGACTGTAGCGGCGCAGGCGAAACGGGCCGAAAAGGGCGGCATGTCTCCCGCCCCGGCGGCCACATCGGGTGGCGACAAAACCGTGAAGACAACTGGCGGAGGCACCAAGACGGTGGCGGTTGGTCAATCAATCAATCCTACAGCGGTAGTGACCCGGGCGATCCAGCAGCACATCCTGCCCACACCGGTTGGGCCAGCGCCTATGGCGGCCGTGGCGTTACAGAACATGGAGTTCGCCTACGCGTTCAACGGAGAAACGGAGAAAGTCACTGAAGACCTCTCCTACCGCAACGCAGCCCCTTACGCGCTCACGTCGCTGCGGGTGCCTGTGTTGCCGCTTGCGTATGGCGCGCACCTTGACGCCAAGGAAGGTGGTGGTGCGCTCGAGGTCAGCGGCGGGAGCGTTGTGGTGCCTGTGCGGGTGCCCGCCGACAGCGATTTTGGATACCAGGTGTCCTTGGAATACCGTGTGCCCGGCAACGTTGATTCGTGGCAGTCGTGGACCATGCCCACAAGCTCCGCGCAGGGATTGTGGGTGGTGCTTGAACCTGAAGCCAAGGCGTTGACTGAAGCCAAGGCGTTGACAATCGTGGGGGCATCCTTCCATCGCGCCCCGGGGCTAGACTGGATGTCCGGCGGCAGCGGTGATCGGGCGTGGGCGACTGCGGGGAACGACTCCTTCGCGCAGCAGTCCGCCGTCGCCGCGGGGGCCGTGTTCACCTGGAAGATCGACCCCGCCGACCCGGCGACGTACCCAGCGTACGCGTCATCGCATCCGGCCTACCCGTGCCTTGGCCTTCACTGCGGGTCCTAAACCCACCGACCGAAGTAGCCGCCCGCCATCAACACGACGGGCGGCTCTTCGCTGCGCCATAGGGGGGGGAAACCGTGTTTGATCGGATCGTCTCCGTCGTCCAACAGTTCGGCACCTTTGCGGGGCACGCGTCACACGCGGTGGCTCACGCCGCGGTCACCGCCGCGATTGCCTTTGGCATGCTGGGGGGACACGGGGGGCAAACCGCCACTGAAGGCATGCAGGTGCCATCGTCCTACAGTCCTGTCAGCACCACCAACGCTCTGCGCCTGGAGCACCAACTACAGCGTCACGGGCTGCTGCCGTACAACCTCAAACCCGCGCCGCAGGCCCAGGTGATTATCCCGAGGAACGAGTTATCCCGAGTGTGGCCCCAGAGGGCAGATGGGGCGCGGCTTTCGGGTCACCATCCTCGGCATAACTTCCCACAGACATGGGGCCACCTGATCTCCCACAGCACGGCTGGCGGGCTGGCCGCCAGGCCTGCAGGGGGATCAAGGCGATGCGATCCCAATCCCTCCATGCCCTCATCGCGGACACCCGGGCTGCGATGGTGCCGCCTGGCCATTGCCCGTCGACCGTGTGGCAATATGAGTATGCCTGGCGCTGCTTCGAGGCTTATGCGGCGACCAGACGGACCAAGGTCTTCTCGACGGCGCTTGCGGCCGCCGTATACGGATCCCGCCCGCCGCGAAACCGCGATCTGGACGGACAATGAAGAGCTTCTCCTCCAGCTCACCGGGCTCGAGTAGGGCAGACAGTTATCCCGTAGGTGGCGGCGCGAAACGGTTGGCCCGCTTGGCCGGCCTCGCCATCCTCGGGATAACTCGTTCCTCGGGATAATCGCGAGGTCGCCGGACCCTTGCGGGCATCACGGCCGTACCATAGTGGGCCGCACAGTCCGCGTATAAGGGGTTCAGGTCCGGCTCGTACCGGTCGGGCCGCCCCACCGCCGTTCTGGTGTTGTCCGGGATGGTGATCGAGGGCACACCCTGGAAGTACTCGTAGGTGTGGACGTGGGCCCGGATCCAGCTTGGACTCTTCTCGTTCGGGAACACCTCGGCAAACGTGAAGTTGCTGCAGCCCAGCACCGCCAGAAACAGACTGGCCGGGCGCGCCTCGCCGGTATCGCCGTCCACGATGCGGATCTTGTCGCCCGCCCAGTCGACGAACACCTTCTCGCCTGCGCGGTGCTCCTGGCGCATCACCAGGCCCAACTGACGCAACGCCCTCCGCGCGTGCTCACAAAATTGCGTGTAGCCGAACCCATCCTTGTTCTTCTGCCGGTACTCGTCCCAGAGCAACATGAGCGTAACGTGCTTCTTGCTCAGTTCACGCTTCAGGTAGGCGCCGTCCGGCATTGCGCGTCCCGGTCGCGCCTGCTGGCCGGTTGTTGACCCCGTCAACAGCCGCTCCAATGCCTCGTCGTCCATCCCCGCGGGCAACGGCCAACTGATCCCCGCCGCGCGCGCCCGGCGCTCGTACTCGCCCACCGTGCTCCGAGCAATTCCGCACGCCGAGGCCACCCGGCGTGCGCTCATCCCCGCCCCGAACCGGAGTCGCAACACCTCCCGAATCTTCTTCATGGACAACCCCTCCTGCGCCACCGATCCCAGCCCCCTCTCGCAGAGGCTGACTCGGCCAACGCGCATGGATTGTCCTGCTTCCCTAACGGTCGAGAGAGCTAAGGATCAGCCACATCTCGGCATCCCGGCCGCCCATTTCGGAATGGGACCAAAAGCGGCCGGCATGACTCCGAAATACCCGGCCGGCATCCACCGAAATGGGTGGCCGGCATGGACCGAAACGCCCGGCCGACATACTCCGAATCACGCACTTGCGCTACACGGTTCACTGCGGCG
>JAKAUG010000273.1 GCA_021827805.1 Bacillota bacterium
TCCTGGCCGCCCTGGCCTGCCTCTGGGCGGGCTGGGGCCTGTACAGCGCGCTGTCGCCGCTCTGGGGCGGTCTCCCCGGCGGCTGAGAGAGGAGGAGCGGAGAGAGATGCCCTCCCGCGAGGGACCGCGGGGCCCGCGCGGAGGGGAAGGACGCACTGGGGCGGCCCCCGATAAAGGGCCGCCCACGAGCGCTACCGTAAAGTACGTAGCATAGCGTACGAACCAAGAGGATACGGGGTGCGTCGGAACGTGTCAACGAGCGCCGGACCAGCCGACGCTCCCCGCCCAGGGGTGACAACCGGCGTCTGGACCGGCCGGGTCAGCCGACCGAGGTCGGCTCCGACGGACCCAGCAGCTCCCTGACCGCCGGGTGGTCCCAGTTCAGCTGGATCGTGCTCGTCGGATGCTCGGGGTCCCGGGGGTTGGGGACAGACCCCTTGATGCAAAGGCCCTCCTCGAAGAGCCCGCTGATCACCCCGCTGTAGATCGCCAGGCCGTGCTCCCGCACGAAGCGCGAGAGCCCGATGAAGGCACCGGGCGGCAGACAGAGCTCCCGTTGGTGCAGCTTGCGCAGGATCGTCTGCACCAGGTCCTTGGAGGGCGGCCCCGCCTGCGGGGCCGGGACGTCCGCCGCCGGCTCGATTCCCAGCAGGTCCTCGACGCTCTGGAAGGAGTCGACGAACTGCTTGAGATCGACGCTGGTGCCCCGCTGCACCCCGATGATGTGCACCCGCCGCCCAAGGCGGTGCAGCTTGCGGGCGATCTGGATCATGTCCCGGTCCCCGCTCACGATCACGAAGTCGCCCAGGTCCTGGTCGGCGTAGGCCAGCTCGAGGGCATCCAGACTCAGCTCAATGTCGGCGGCGTTCTTGCGCAGCCCGGTGTCGTACGTCTTGGAGAAGACGTGGCGCGGCTCGACACTGATCCGCTGGATCTCGCTCGGCAGCCCGCGGAACTCGTCGTTGTCGAAATCGGCATAGGCCTGCGCGACGGTGACCGTGCCCAGGGCTTCGGCGGTGGTCTTGATGCGGGCCAGCAGGTGCGCCGGCCGCGGAACGGCGGAGTAGTAGCGCTTCATGCTCCAGTGGACGTTCTCGTAGTCGATGAGCACGGCGACCGCCAAGGGTGTCCGACCCCCTCGCCCTCAAGACCAGGCTGCCCCCCGAAGTTCGCGGGGGTCTGTCCGCCACCTTCCAAGACGCGGATGCCATGGGCTGACCAAGACGCCCAGGGTCTGGGTCTCCTCGCCAGTGCCCTCAGAAACGGTGCGGGACGAGGGCCGGGCCCCCATGGGCGCCGCCGGGGCGGCCGGCTCCTTCCCCCAGGACCAGAGCGGCACGTTGCCGCACGCCCCGCCAAGCCGCGGACACCAGGCCTCCGCCACCTCGGCCATTGGCAATGGTGTGGGCGATGAAGCGGTCCAGCGGGCCCATGGGGCCGAGGCGCGCGATCAGGCGCGGAAGGCGCGGGGCATCCGCCAGATTGTCGTGCCACGGCCATGCACCTCAGATCAGACCTTTGGTGACCAGGTCGCGGCTGCGGCTGATGCGCAGCGCCAACTCGCCTCCCTGACCGATGAAGCCCACGGCGGCGCGTTGGCGTCCTGTGTTGACGAGCCGCCGCCGCGCCGCGGCCGCACCGCGGCCGTCCAGCCCCTTGTCTGGGCCATCCCCGCCCACCAGCTCCCGGACCAGGCGCGCCGGGTCCGGACCCGAGGGATCGACCGCCGCCTCGGCGCCGAGCCCGCGGGCCAATTGCGCCCGATGGGGCTGGCGTTCGACGGCGATGACCCTGGCCCCAGGGCCCGGGCCTCCTGGCGGGGGCCGAGGATGGCCACCGCCCGCGCCAGGACACCCCTCCCCCGTCCCACGGGTCGCCACGTGCCGCCAGCACTTCCGAGTGCTGGCGCGAGCTCCCGCACGTCGGCGCCAAGCGGAACCAAGGGAGACAGGAACGGCCGCGTGGTGTCGGCAAGGGTCAGCGGCGGGGAAGCGGCCCCGCCGCCGACCCGGCCAACGGTGCGCGGACGGAGCATCCTCAGTTGATGTGCACGTTGCTGGCGGCACTCAGGCTGTATCCGTCCGCCGTGTCCATCTGATAGAACCAGAGATCGCCGCTGCTCGAGTCACCCCCGTCATCCACCCCGAAGTGCCCCCCGCTGCCGGAGGTGTCGTTGCCGTAGGTGACCGTCTGGGACACGTGGATGTGGCTGCTGTTGTCGACCACGCGGCATCCGGACAGCCCGTTGCCCTGCAGGATGAACTTGCCGATGCCGAGCCGGGTGGTGTACCCGTTCACCAGCACCCCGTAGTTCTGATTGCCGTGGGCGTACAGGTTGCCGATCTCGATATCCTGGATCTGGGCCGAGGCGCTGCCGATGGTCTCAAGCCCGTTGTTGCCGTTCGTGGACGCCCACAGGGTCCCGATGAAGATCCGCTGCGTGCCCGCCTGCACCTGCACCCCGTCTCCGGAGCACGTGTCCACCAGGAGCGTGTCAAACCAGACCTCGATCTGGGCACCAGACGCGAAGCTCACGCCGTTGCCACCCATGCTCAACACGGCGACGTCCCCGAAGTGGTTACCGCCCACCACGTTGGTCCCGGCCTGCACCTGGAAGTCGATGCCGTTCGCCGAGCCTGAGGCCCCGGATAGGAAGATGTGCCCAAAGGCGTTGTCGTGGACCCCGGCGGGATCCGAGGAGTAGCCGACGATCTGGATACCCGTCCCCCGCACCGTTTGGCCGAAGACGCTCTTCAGCTCGCACTGGTTGG
>JAKAUG010000143.1 GCA_021827805.1 Bacillota bacterium
GCCGTCTCCCTCGGGATGCTGACCCACTCCGCGGGCGCGCTCGACCTGAGCCTGAAGATCGAACTGGCGGAGCCTGGAGGCGCGCGCTGAGCGCCGCGGAGCCTCCCGCCGGGTGCCATTCGGGTTGGCTGCCACCGAAGATGTCTTGTCGAACGATGGATTGCGTTCTAGACTGGGCAGCAACA
This sequence comes from Bacillota bacterium, assembly GCA_021827805.1. Lineage (GTDB taxonomy): Bacteria > Bacillota > Sulfobacillia > RBS10-35 > JAJYVN01 > JAJZWQ01. Next base: position 186 of record JAKAUG010000143.1, read on the forward strand.
TCGGCGGGTGCGCCGGGCGCAAACGCTGGGAGGCAGAACGCGCATGGCCATCACACAGCTGGCCGACACCGCACGTGTTCAGGCCGAACTGATCGAGGAGATCCGCGAGCTGCGCGCAAGGCGCAACGCGGTCATCTTGGCCCACAACTACCAGATCGGGCCCATCCAGGATCTCGCGGACTTCGTCGGCGACTCCCTGGGTCTCTCCCGGAAGGCCGCCGCGACCGACGCGGAGGTCATCGTCTTCTGCGGCGTGCACTTCATGGCCGAGACCGCCGCCATCCTGGCGCCGAACAAGACCGTCCTGCTGCCGGATCTGGGTGCGGGCTGCAGCCTCGCCGACTCCATGAACGTGGAGAACCTGCGGCGCTGGAAGGCGGACCACCCGGACGCCGTCGTGGTCACCTACGTGAACACCTCCGCCGAGGTCAAGGCGGAGAGCGATTACTGCTGCACCTCGGGCAACGCGCTCAAGGTGGTGGAGTCCATCCCCGCGGATCGCGAGATCCTCTTCGGGCCGGACTTCTTCCTGGGGAGCTGGATCCAGAAGGTCACCGGGCGGAAGATGCACATCTGGATGGGCGAGTGCCACGTGCACGCCGGCATCCTGCCCACCGACGTCGCCACCCAGCGCCGCCTGCACCCGGAGGCGGAACTGCTGGTGCACCCCGAGTGCGGCTGCACCTCCTCGGTGCTGTACTACCTCGAGGACGGCACGATCCCGGCCGAGCGCAGCGCTGTGCTCTCCACCGAGGGCATGGTGCACCGGGCCCAGAGCTCGGACGCACCGGAGTTCCTGGTGGCCACCGAGGTCGGCGTGCTGCACCGCATGCAGCAGCAGAACCCCACCAAGCGCTTCCTGCCCGTGAACCCCGAGGCGGTCTGCGGTTTCATGAAGCGCATCACGCTTGAGAACACCCGCGACGCGCTGCTGCACATGCGCCACCACATTCAGGTTCCCGCGGATGTCGCGGAACGGGCGCGCCTGGCCATCGAGCGCATGGTGGCGCTCGCCTGACGGCCGCCACCATGCGCTCGGCCGCTGGCGGGGCTGGCGTGAGCAGCGCTCCGGTTCTGGAGGTGCGGCTCCGTGGGGGAGCAGACCCGGGCTTGTCGACGCGTGCTCTTTGTGGGCAACAGCTACACCTACTACAACGACCTGCCTCAACTGGTGCGGAGTCTGGCGCGGGCGGCGGCTCTGCCCATGGACGTGGATTCCGTGACCCAGGGTGGGATGTCCTTTGTGGGCCACGTCAACGGCGGGCGCACCGTGGAGCGCATCCGCGCTGGGGGCTGGGAGGCCGTGGTGCTACAGGACCAGAGCCTGCGCCCGGTGCGGGCGCCAGTCCTCACGCGCCAGGGCGCACTGGAGCTCGGCGCGGAGATCGCCCGGGCCGGCGCCCGCATCATCTTCTACGTGACCTGGGCGCGGCGCGGCCAGCCCCAGCAGCAGCCGCAGCTCGATCACACGTACTACCGCCTGGCGCAGGAGCTGGGCGCCGAGATCGCGCCGGTGGGGCCGGCCTGGCAACGGGCCCTCCGCGAGCGGGCCAATCTGGCGCTCTACGTGCCGGATGGCTCCCACCCGGCCCCCGCCGGCTCCTACCTGGCGGCCGCGGTGCTCTTTGCCACACTGACGGGCCGTTCGCCCGTCGGGCTCGAGGCCCGCACGGTGCAGGCAGGCGCGGATGCGCCACGCCGGCCGCTGGAGCTGGATGCGGACGAGGCGGCCCTGTTGCAGCGGATCGCGGAAGAGGCCGTCGCCTCCGCCCCGCCGCCCGAGGCGTGGGTGGGGGAGCGGCGCCTGGAGCAGGCGCTGCACATCGACCCCGAGGTTGCCTACCTGCAGGAAACCCAGCTCCTCCACGGTCTGACGCCGGCCGAGATCGCGGCCCTGGAGACGATCTGTCCGCCGCGGACGGTGGCGGCAGGCACGAGACTCTGCCGCCGTGGCGAGAGCGGGTGCGCGGCGTACGTGCTGCTGGAGGGAACCGTGGCGGTGGATACCGGCAACGGCCAGGTGCAGCAGAGTGATCCGCGCCGCCAGGGATTGGCCCTCACCTTCGGCGCCCGGGGCCTGGCGGGTGGCCAGTATGACGGGACGGTCGCGGCTGTGACGGACATCCGCGTGCTGGCCGTGAGCCGCGCCGACATCGAGACCCTGGGCGGCATCGCCCCCCGGGCCGCGCGGGCGGTCCTGGCGAACGTCGGCTGAGCGCGACCGCGCCGCGGCAGCCCGGCCGGGAGGGCGCGGGCCGGTCCTCTGGCGTACTGTCGCCGCGCAACACGCCTGCTCGCGCCGGGGCGCGGGACCATGGCCATCGACCGCATGCCCATCATGGTTCGCGACGCTGTTCGTCTCGAACCGCTCCGAAAAGTCTACGCAACCATGCACATAGACTCTTGCCGTATTGTTCGCGCTCCGCCCGTGGGGGTCGTTGCTGACGGCATCCAAGACCGTCAGGCCCCCATCGGCGGGACCGGGCTTGTCGCCCGGCTTCTCTGGAGCCCAGCCGGGAGCGGTGTGCCGTTCCCCATCCCGTTGTCGGGCTGGTTCCCGGTCTCCTTCCGGCGGTGGAACC
>JAKAUG010000131.1 GCA_021827805.1 Bacillota bacterium
CGATCTGGCCCGGATGGCCATCCCATCCAGTTTGCCGTTGAGTTCCGGCAGGACCCGCCCAATGGCGCGCGCGGCGCCGGTCGGGGCAGGCACCAGGTTCTCCGCGCCCGCGCGGCCCTCGCGCAGATTGCTGCGGATCACGTCCTGAATTCCCTGGCTGTTCGTGTAGGCGTGCACCGTCGTCATGAAGCCGCGTGTTACGCCGAAGGCCCGGTGCAGCACGTGCGCCATGGGCGCCAATCCGTTGGTCGTGCATGAGGCATTGGAGAGGATGTGGTGGCAACGGGGATCATAGCGGTCATGGTTGACGCCGAGCACGATGGTCAGATCGTCGTTCTTGGCCGGCGCGCTGATGATCACCTTGCTCGCACCACCCATACGGTGGGCGGCTGCCTGCTTGCCGTCGGTCAGCCGTCCCGTGCACTCCAGCACCACGTCAACCCCGAGATCGCGCCACGGAATCTTCGCCGCATCCGGTTCGGCCAGCGTTTGTGTGTTCCGGCCGTCGATGACGAGGGCATCGCCCTGCACGGCGACGGTTCCGGGCCAGAGCCCGTAATTGCTGTCAAAGCGAAAAAGATATGCCAACTGAGCCGGGGTGGCCAAGTCATTCACGGCCGCCACCTGGACCTCAGGATGACGCTGCAGCAAGGCGCGCATACACAGGCGGCCGATGCGTCCAAACCCGTTGATGCCAACCTTCAAACGTTGCCCCTCCGTCCGGCCGATTGGCACCGAAACCAAGTGCCAGCGGCCGTTTCAGCCTACGTGCCCTAGGAGGGACCGTCAATAGCCGATGGGACCTCGGGCGTCCCCGGCTGGCGAGGAGCTCGCCCCCTCGCCGGAAGGTTGCCGCTGACCATCTCGGGCATGCACGCGAGCCCATTCCTGGCGGTTCAGCCCCACAAAGGCGACAATACCGAGCGCGATGAGTCCAGCAGTTACCAGCACAGACAGCGCCATGGCCACGGCGCTCGCCTCCCGTCCCGTGTTCTCATTCTGAGCCTGCCGGCCCGTCCGGTCAACGCGGGGGGCTCCCCTTCTTCCCGTGCGTCGCTTCGCGTGAGGACCGGCAGGGACTGGGCTCTTGCACTGGAAGCGGTGATCCGACTAGGAACCGAGCGGAGGTTGGACGCGGTGAAGACCTGTCTCAATGCCGTCACCACGGGTCGGCCCAAGGAGTTGCGCGCCTGGGTGGCGACGGCGCAAGCGCACGGGTTCGAGGGCGTGGAGTTTTCCGCCGAGGAACTGGAGCAACTGGTCCGGGCCGAAGGAGCCGAGGCCGCCCTGCGACTGCAGGCGGAGACGGGTGTCGATCTGGCGGTCTTCGGACTGCCGGTCCCGTGGAGCGGGCCGGAGGCCGCATTCCGTGCCGCGCTGGACCGCCTGCCGACACTGGCCCGCGTGGCCGCCGCCGCTGGCTGCTCGCGCGCCGCGACCCACGTTCCGCCGACCGTCGGCCCGGACGTGGCTCCCGCCGCACATGCCCTGCTGATCGTAAGTCGCCTGCGGGCATGCTGCGAGGTGCTGGGGGAATACGGCGTCCGCCTTGCCCTGGAATGGGTCGGGACCCCCAGCCTGCGCACCACCAGGACACCCTTTCTGTGGACGGCCCAGCACATCGTCGCCCTCTGCGAGGCCCTCGGCCTTCCGAACGCCGGGCTCCTGCTGGACAGCTGGCACTGGCACATGACCGGAGGACGTGCTGAGGACCTGGAGCTCGTTCCGACGACCCGCATCATCCACGTGCATATCAACGACGCCCCGCCGAACCGCACGCTGGAGGAACAGCAGGACAACGTGCGCCTGCTTCCCGGACAGAGCGGGGTCATCCCACTGCACGCGTTGCTCAGCCGATTGCGCACGGGGCGTTACGACGGGTATGTGGCGGTCGAGACGTTCTCCGACCTCCCCAAGCTGGGCGTAGACGTGGCCGCCGCGCGGGCCCGCGAGGCCGTGGCCGCTGTCTGGTAGACGGGTTTGGGAGGCCTGTGCCTCCAGGCCCCGAAATGCTCGTAGGCTCCAAACAGGACGGTGGGGGTGGATCCTTGGACAAGCTGCGATTTGGGGTCATCGGCGCGGGAGGCATCACGCACGGACACGCCCAGAGGCTGGCGCAGAGCGGCGAGGCCGAGGTCGTGGCAGTGGCGGAGCCCAGCGCCGGAAGCGTGGAGAACTTTCGCCGGGCCACCGGATTGAACCCCGCGGTTTATCCAGACCACCGTGTCATGCTCGGGGCCGAGAAGCTGGACTGTGTGCTCATCGGAAGCCCGCACACCCTGCATTTCGAGCAGGCCCGGGACTGTCTGGAGGCCGGCGCCAATGTGCTGTGCGAAAAGCCCATGGTCTGCAACACGCGGGACGCGCGGGCCCTGCAGGATGTCGTGGCGCGCACCGGTCGCGTGTTCATGATCTCCTACCAGCGCCATACCGAATCGCGATACCTGTGGCTGAAGGAGCAGATCGACTCTGGCGCCCTGGGCCGCATCACGTACATCGCCGCGATGTCGTGCCAGGAGTGGCTGTGGGGCACGCGGGGCAGTTGGCGACAGGACCCCAGCCTCTCCGGGGGTGGCCAGCTCAACGACACCGGCAGCCACTTCGTGGACGTCCTCATCTGGCTCGGCGGGCCGGTGGAGGAGGTCATCGCCCTGCAGGACTTCCGGGGCACGGCGGTGGACATTAACTCAACGATCAGCTTCCGGTACGCCAGCGGTGCCCTGGGCTCGTTCACGGTCATTGGTGACACCCACGCCTGGTGGGAG
>JAKAUG010000351.1 GCA_021827805.1 Bacillota bacterium
CTTGACCCGCTCGAGGAGCATCCGCCGTCCCTCGGGTGTGATCCAGTCCAGGCCAAGTTCGCGCGCCTTGTACTGGAGGTTGCTGCCCCCAGAGAGCTCGGAGACCACCACCTCGCGGGTGTTCCCCACGGCCTCGGGCGTCACATGCTCGTACGTCCGCGGATTCTTATTGATGGCGTGGACATGCACGCCCCCCTTGTGGGCGAAGGCGTGCAGCCCCACGTACGGCGCCCCGGGCGAGGGCTGCAGGTTGCAGCGCTCGCTGGCCAGACGCGCCAGGGTCGTCAGCTCGGCGAGCTGGGCGCCGCAGTTGGTCCGGTAGCCACACTTCAGAAGCATCGTCGGCACCAGGGTGCAGAGATTGGCGTTGCCGCAGCGCTCCCCCACGCCGTTGAGGGTGCCCTGCACCTGGCTGGCCCCCGCGTCCAGAGCGGCCAGGGCGTTCGCCACACCGAGCCCGCCGTCGTCATGGGTGTGGATGCCCACCGGGCAGCTGGCGCGCCGCAGCACCTCCGCCGTCCAGCGGGCGATGTGCGTGGGAAGACTGCCCCCGTTGGTGTCACAGAGGATCACCCAGTCCGCGCCGGCCTCCGCGGCCGCCAGCACCGAGGCCAGGGCGTAGCCGCCATCCTCGGAGGCGCCGTCAAAGAAGTGCTCGGCGTCATAGAGCACCTCCTTGCCCTGCGCCTTCAGGTGGCGGACCGTGTCCGCGATCATGCGCAGGTTCTCCTCGGGCGTCGTCCCCAGGGCCTCTCGCACATGCAGGGGCCAGCTCTTCCCGAAGATCGTCACGGCCGGAGTGCCGGCCGCCACCAGGGCCCGCACGCTCGGGTCGTCCTCCACCGCCAGTCCGGCGTGGCGCGTCGCGCCGAAGGCCACCAGGCGCGTGCGCCAGGCGCGGCGCGTGGCTTCGCGGAAGAAGTCGGCGTCCTTGGGATTGGAGCCAGGCCAGCCCCCTTCGACGTAGTCCACCCCGAAGGCGTCCATGCGCTCCAGCAGCAGCAGTTTGTCCTGCAGGGAAAGCGAGATGCCGACCTGCTGCGTGCCATCGCGCAGGGTGGTGTCGTAGACCATCACCGAGCGGCCCTCTAGCGACAGGATCCCCGCCTCCCCGGCCCCACCCTCGCGCTCACCCTACCATCCCGCCGCGGCTGCCCGCAACGAGGCCTCAGGCGCCTGGCAGACCATACAGGGGCCGGAGCTCCAGGACATCCGCCAGCGCCTGCCCCCCCGGTCCCAGCCCCCCGAAGACGTAGACACGCCCGTCGAGCCACGCCGCGGCGCCGTAGCACCGGCCCGCGGGGAGCTTGCCGACGGCCTGTTCCTCGCCCAGTGCGTCCAGGGACCAGATGTCCCGCTCGGGCGTGCCGCTCGCCGTGCACCCCCCCAGGACCAGGGCCTGCTGCCCCACGGTGGCGGCCATCGCCTTGTCCACCGCCGACGGCAGGGCCGCGACCACGGCGGGTTTTCCGGCGCCAGCCAGCGGCACCCACTGCACCGACGAGGTCGGGCCCCGATTGACGCGGTCCCCGCCGGCGAGGAGGATCCCCCCGGGCAGGGCCGCCGCCGCACCATACCGCACGGCCTCGGGGAGGTGCAGAGCCAGGCGCGGGGCCGCGGCTCCGGTGGGGTCCAGGGCCCACACCGCGTCGCTGTACTCCGTGCCCGTCCAGCCGCCGAGGCACCAGGGACTCCCCTGGGCGCTGACGCCCTCCAGATCCGAGAGGGGGATCGGTAGGGGCGCCACCGTCCGCGTCCCAGACGGGGTCCAGAGGTAGACGTCCGAAGAGCCCACGCTCTGGCCGCCGCCGCAGACCAGCACGCCCGTGCTCGTCGGCGCGGCACCGGCGTCGTGCAGGGCCACGGGCAGGCTGCCGGCCCGCGAGATCACCCCACCGCTGGCGGTTGGTGTGAAGGACCATACCGTGGCATTGAAGCCGGCGGGCCCGCTGCCCCCGAAGAGGTAGATCTTTCCCTGCCAGGCCACGGCAGCCAGACCCTCGAGCGGGGTCGGCAGAAGCGACCCCAGGTCGGCGACGGCCACCTGCTGCACGGGGAGTTTGCTGTTCAGGGAGACTGAGACGCCGGAGGAGGACCGGGACGAGGAGGCCACCGACGAGGAGGTTCCGGGGCCCTGGGGCGCGGACCTTCCACACGCCGCCAACCCGAGGGCCCCCACCACACCGAGCACGACCGCCAGCCGCCGCCACGACGTCCTGCGCATGTCCTCCACCCTAGGGCGAAGGCGTCAAAACTGCAACCGTCTCGCGTTCGGCCGGCAGGCCCAGAAAGGGCACGCCCGGGGCCACGGAGCCGTGCCTGGCGGACAGGCCCGCCAGCGGGACCGCCGGATGCTCAAGCGCCGCCTCCAGGCCGCGCGCCTCCACGGCCTCAACGCCAGGAGCCTCCAGAAGAGCCCGCGCCCCATCGGCCGCGACCAGGCTTTCGGCGCAGCAGAGCACATGCCCCGCCTCGAAGCGGTCGGGAGAACGGACCGCGCGAGCCGGAACCGTGTGCGGGCTCGCCGCCACGGCGGCCGAGGACGGCGGCGGGTGCCGCACGCGCGCGGCCGCCCAGCCGTGGGGGGGCGGCTGCCATGTACCCGCCAGCCGGGGATGGTGGCAGACAGAGGTGTCGACGAAGACCCACCCCGCGGCGACGGGCGCCACGGCATCAGCCCGCTGTCCCACCGCCGGCACGGCCAGGATGACGACGGCGGCGGCGCGCACCGCGTCGCGGTTGCCGCCGCCCTCCACCAGCCCCC
>JAKAUG010000438.1 GCA_021827805.1 Bacillota bacterium
GTCCGCGCGTCGTTCTGGAGGAGGCCCTGGTGCCCGCCATGGCGACGGTGGGCGACCTGTTCAAGCAACGGCAGTACTACGTGCCTGAGATGCTGATGGCCGCGCGTGCCATGAAGGCCTGCATGGAAGTCCTGCGGCCGGCGTTGGTGGCGGCCAAGGTGGAGCCGCTGGCCCGGGTCCTGGGCGCCACGGTGCGCGGCGACCTGCACGACATCGGCAAGAACCTGGTGCTCATGATGTTGGAGGGGGCGGGCTTCGAGATCATCGACCTCGGGGTGGACTGCCCGCCGGAGCGTGTGGTGCAGGCCGTTCAGGAGCACAGGGCGAGCCTGGTGTGCCTCTCGGCCCTTCTGACGACGACGATGGTCTCCATGCGGGATGTCATCGAGGCCCTCAAGGCCGCCGGGCTGCGCGAGCGCGTCGGGATCCTGGTGGGTGGGGCCCCGGTGACCCAGGCCTGGGCGGACGAGATCGGGGCGGACGGCTATGCCCCCGACGCCGCCTCGGCCGTGGACAGGGCGCGTGAAGTGGTCGCCCGCATGACGGCATAGGAGGGCGCCTGGCTGGTTGCGGCGGCGGGGCTCCGCCAGCACGCGTCCTCCGGGCGCAGGCTGCGCGGCGAGCTGTGGCTCTATGATCAGGTGTTCGGAGACCTGGGGCTCCCCCCCGACCTGGACGGGCACCTCGGCCTGCGCGGTTCGGCGGGGATGGACCTCTGGTTCTTGCCGCTCGGGGAGGATCCCGTGGCGCATCCGGGCTATCGCACCTTCGCGCCTGAGGAACTCCGGGGCCTGGGCGCTCTGTCGCCACCCGGCCTGCTCGGTCTCGTGGTGGACGGGCCGTTCGGCCGGGAGATCCGCCTCCGGGGGTTGGAGGGGGCGCTGGATCCTCTGGTGCGCTCCCGGGCCGCGGCCGGGGCGGCGTTTGCCGCCAGCACCCGGGCCGCGGTCGATCTGGTGGCCGCCACAAGGGGGCTCGGCTGGGCGGTGGTGGTGGCCGACGACCTCGCCGGCCAGACCGGTCCGCTCGTTCACCCCGACGCCCTGCGCGCCGTGCTGCTGCCGGCCTACGCCCGCCTCACGGAGGCCATCCATGGCGACGGCCGCTTGGCCCTGCTGCATTCGGACGGTGCCCTGACCGAACTGGTGCCTGATCTGCGCGCGGCCGGGTTTGATGGGCTGGCCGCCTACGAGCCGGAACTTGTGGACGCCCGACGCGCCCTGGCCCTTGGGGGGGCGTCCTGGCGGCTGATCGGCGGGGTGCCGGCCACCTGGGTCCTGGAGGGCGCGCCTCCCCGCGGGGCCAGGGACCCCGCGGCTCCGGGCCCGGAGGTCTGGGCCCTGGCCAGCGCGTGCGGCATCGCCGACGGTGCCTGCTGGCGGCACCTGCTCGAGTGCTACCAGCTGCTCTGAGGCCGCGCGCGGCGATGGCCGGTTGGGTTTCCGGGGGGCGGCCTGGCACGAGGCGTCGCGCGCAACGGGCGGCGCCAGACGGAGGTGCGCGAGATGGCAGATCCGGTCCGGTCGGAAGCGGTCGGAGCGGGGGTTGCGGGACTCTCGGGTCGGGAGCGCTGGCTGCGCACCCTCCGCTACCAGGGGGTGGACCACGTGCCGGACGAGGAGTTCGGCTACTGGACGGACACCCTGCGTGTCTGGCGGCAGGAGGGCCTGCCGCCGGCGGTGGACTCCGATCCCGCCGCGGACCGCTACTTCGGCTTTGCGCGGCGCGAGCGGGTGCCGGTGCACGTCGGCCTGCACCCATGGTTCACGCCGCGGGTCCTGGAGGAGGACGAGCGGCACCGCATCATCGTCGACGGCGTCGGCGTCACACTGCTGGAGAACAAGGACGGCTCCTCGAGCATTCCGCAGTTCCTGCGCTTTCCCATCGAGACGCGCCAGGACTGGGAGGAGTTCAAGAAGCGCCTGGATCCCGACGATCCGGTGCGCTACCCGCCGGACTGGGACCGGCGCCTTGAGGCCTGGCGCCACCGCGACTACCCGCTTGGCATCGCGGTGGGCAGCCTGTTCGGCTGGATCCGGGACTGGATGGGCTTTGAGCGGGCCACCACGGCCTGCATCGAGGAGCCGGACCTCATCGAGGACATGATGGAGCACCTCACCGAGCTCACCCTGCGCGTGATCGGCAGGGCGCTCGGGGATGTCGAGCTGGACTTCGCGGACTTCTGGGAAGACATGTGCTTCAACAACGGCCCCATGATCTCGCCCCGCATGTTCGCGCGGCTGCTGGTCCCGCGCTACCGGCGGATCACGGACCTCCTGCGCAGCCGTGGGGTGGACATCGTTTACGTGGACTGCGACGGGGACATCGGGGAATTGGTGCCGCTCTGGCTGGAGGCCGGGGTGAACTGCATGTTCCCCCTGGAGATCCGGGCCGGCACGAGTCCCGAGCAGCTGCGCGCGCGCTACGGGCGCGACGTGCTCCTGATGGGCGGCGTGGACAAGATGGCCCTCATTGAGGGCCGGCGCGGCGTCGACCGCGAGCTTCGGCGGGTGGTGGCCCTGACCGAGCAGGGAGGCTACATCCCGCATGTGGACCACCGCTGCCCACCGGACGTCACCCTGGACACCTACCTCTATTACCTGCGTCGCAAGCGCGAGCTGCTCGGCATCCCGGAGCCGGAGGCCCCGGCCAGCGAACGCATTCGGGGGGTGAGAGCGTGACGCCACGAGCGCGGGCCCTGGCGGCCCTCGCCGGCCGCGAACCGGAGGATGAGGTCCCCTTCTTCG
>JAKAUG010000323.1 GCA_021827805.1 Bacillota bacterium
CAACAGTTCCGCGGCGGTGGTCGCAAGACGTCCCGCCCGCGGATGGACCCAGACGAGCGGGCGCTCCAGGAAGCGCTCTGTCCTCAGAACTTCTCGATACCGGCTGGCGACATCCTCGAAGCTCGCCTCAAGTTCGTCCAGGCCGGAAGAGCGGACCATCTCCGCGGCCTGTCCCGCCCGTTCCCTCGCCTGTTCCGTCGGCAGCCCGCGCAGGACGCCCAACCACAGTTCGTCCACCCGGTGCAGATGACGCAGCACGTCCAGCACGGAGGGGAAGACGCTTGTGATCTCTCGCGCGGCGACATCCCCCGGCAGCGTCCCGAGATGGGCAAACACCCTCCGGTTGGCCCACACGTGATACTCGTACAGTTGATCAACGCCGCCCTCAGCACTCCCGTGGGGCTCAGAGGTCGCCACAGAAACACCTCCTCGTTTCGCGGTAGGACAGCGATGAAAGCCTGTTCTCCATCCGGGCCCTCCGCCTCCGAGTGCGCCCCTGCAGAGGATCCGCCTTGTCCCCATCACGGCGAGGAACCCCTCTGATCGGCGCACCCGCGTGGGCGCGGCTCGCCCTCGACGGCGTGGATGGTCTCAGCGTGCTCCCACGGAATGCGTCGCTGCAAACCCACTGGAACGATAGTCGGGGCCGCCCGTACGTCTGGTGGGAGAAACCTGTGTCCGGGGAGCGGTCGAGCGCCCCTATGCGTCGCACACCCGCAGCACGACCCAGCTGACGCCTGCGGCCAGCTCGGCCCAGGCGCCAAGCGGAGGATGGCCGGTGTCCACGCCAAAGTGCGCGGCCAACGTCGCGGCCAGGTTCACCAGGCTGCCGTCCGTGTGGTCGGGAGACCACGCCCGCCGCGACCTTCTCCCCCCGTGCCCCCGGCCCTGCGCAACATTGGCCGTCTGCCCGCAGCAACCTGCCTGCGCGCCGAGGCCTTGCGGCCTCTGCTGCTGAGAGGATGGTTCGACCAGAGGGGCTGAGCGACGTGGGGCTCTTGACGGCGGCGGGGTGCGCCGGTGCCCGCCGCAAGAGCAAGGCCCTGGGCACCGGGACCGTCGCCTGGCGGGGACTGCTGACGCGCCCTACGACTGCTGCACTGAGGGGAAGGCAGCCCCCAGAATGACCACGATCTGTGCCTGGCTGTCCGGAAACGCCTGCTGTTGCACCTGGGCGTTGAGCATCTGGCCCAGCATGTCGGCCTCCGTCGGGATGGGTTGGCCATGGCCCAGCGTGAGCACCGCGGTGTTGACGAATACGTGGTTTTCCCTGTAGTCCGTGCGCGCCGCGGTCTCCGCCGGAAGCGTCTTGACGCCCATTCCCTGCAAGACGCCGGTGAAGTAGGTGGCAAGCGGTTGCTGTGTCGCAGCCCCGTTTTCGACCTGTACGGTCATGCCGCGCATCGCGGACAGCACGCCCTGGAAGTCTTGCTGCACGATCTGTTGGACAGCGGCGCTGTTGGGAAGGAGGACCTCGGCGCCCCCCGGGGTCGTCCAGTTCGTGATCGTGGGATACTCAAAGACCGTCGTGTTGATGTTGGACTTCGGCAGTTGCAGCACCGCGTTCGCCAACGGCGGAATGTCGGCGTACGGGACGTTGGTGGTTACCGAGTGCGCGAGCATGCCGATGATCGAGGGCAGCTTCGCCCAGTTCCGGGGCTCCAGGATCTGCTGCTTGAGGGACATGAGCACCTGCTGCTGGTCGGCTTGACGCTGCAAATCCGAAGTGGCGAAGGAGTGCCGCTCACGGATGAACTTGAGCGCCGTTGTGCCGTCCAGGTGCTGGGGGCCAGCCGGTAGGACGAACAGTGTGTTCGCGTTCTCGGCCGTGTTGGGGTAGGTCGGGTCGTAGATCCCCTTGCCAGTCATGCCGGGCGGGACGACCACATTCACGCCGCCCAGCTTGTTGACCAGGTTGACAAATGCGCCGTAGTTGACAATTGCGTAATACTCGATGGGAATGTCGAGCGCCTTCTCGACCGTCAACTCTGCGAGCGAGGTTCCCCCATACGCGTAGGCCGTGTTGATCCGGTCCTGGCCGAAACCTGGAACGTCCACCCAGAGGTCGCGGGGCACAGACAGGATCGACGCGGTGTGGGCATGCGGATCGTAGGACATAACCATCATGGAATCGGTGGCCGACTCGATGTTCCCGTTCCCCACACCCAGGACCAGTGCGCTGAAGGGTTCCCGCGGTGCCACCGGCGCAACGGTCTGCCCCGTTGTGGTCCGCTGCGAGGGCATCGTCGCCTTCAGTACACGGCCCGCTGCTTTCGCCGCGAGGCCACGCCAGCCGCCAGCCTGGTGGGCCGCAAAGGTCAAACCGCCACCGATGCAGGCGGCGACGGCCAGACCGACGACAAACCAGCCGCGGGGCGCGATGCGCCGCCGGTGCCTCGCCATGTTTGGGCTTGGGTTGGTAAACGGAGTAGCCCGCACGTGCAGCACTTCCCTGATCAGTCTGCATCCAGCCCTGCCGCCGCGAGCCCGGCCTTTGTCCCCAACCTGTGGGATCCTCGACCTTAGGTGACCGATCGCCACCCTTATGGGTTGAGCTTTCGCGCAATGTAACACAGTCGCTGTTAGCCGTCGATGCGTCGATGAACGCGTGTCACATGCTTCACGGCGCGGCGGGCCACAGGCGGGAGCGATGCGTGGAGTGGGGCAGGTGGTGTACGGCTGGGCGCCTGCCGCCGTGAGGCTGTCTTGGGTGAGCTCATTTGCCGCCTCGCAGGCGCCACGCAT
>JAKAUG010000346.1 GCA_021827805.1 Bacillota bacterium
AGCTCTTGATCCTGGGCGGTCCCCCCCGCGCGGGACGTTCTTCCCGGGGGGTTGGCGTCGCGGGGGGAAGTCCCCTGGCCCGGTCAGGGCAGTTTGTACGGAGTGGCTCCGCGGGCCCGTGGGCCGACAGCCGTGACCGTGGCTGCCGCCCCGCGGCCTCATCGTTCGAAGACGTGCAGCTGCAGCCCGTCCGCGCGACCGACAAACCGCAGGGACGCGAAGTCGGGCCCGTGGGTTTCGCCGAACTCGGCCATCACTCTGGCAAAGGCCTTCTCGTGCAGGTCGTCGGGGACGCTCTGCTGCCGGGAATAGCCCTTGCCGCCCATGCGGTGGAGGAAGTAGTCCGCCAGCGTCCAGGACACGGATGCTGAGAACGGGATGTCGACCCGCGTCATGTTGCCGAAAGCGGCCTGGCAGGCGGCGAACTGATCGAACTTCCAACCGGCGTAGCTCGCGTGGACGCCGGCCTCGTTCAGGATCTCCCAGTATCGCCGGTCGAAGTCGCCCTCAAGCTCCAAGTAGCGAGCATTCGCGTTCTCCTCTCGCCGATCCGTCTCCTGGGGCCTTCCGCCCACAGACTGCCGCGGGTCCGCGAACCTGACCCCCGGCGAGTTGGTCGTCAGCATGAGCCTGCCGCCGGGCCGCAGCACGCGGCGAATCTCCGTGATGACGTGGGCCGGGTCGGAGATCAGGTGCAACAAGGCGCTGGCCAGGACGCCGTCGACACTGGCCTCGGCAAGCGGGATGGCCAACGCGTTCATGCGGCATGGAATGATGCGGCCTTCTGGAACGCGGTTGGCTTCTGCCTTGCTCTGCAGCAGCGAGAGCATCACGCGTGAAACGTCCCCGGCGATGACGGTGCAGCCGTGCAGTGCCGTGGGGACCGCGTAGTTACCGCCCCCACAGCCCACATCCAGGAGCACCCCCCCGCCAACCAGTTCGGCGATCCTGCCCCCCATCGCCAGGTCGGCGGGTTGGCAGGCCGTGCTGGCCCAACCACGGTCGTAGTAGTAGGCGCCGACGCGCTCATAGCCGATGTAGCGTGCGCCCCGCGCCTCATCCAGGTTGATCGGGGGGTCTCCTGTGAGTTCGTAGATGCCGTCGACGCTCGGAAAGATGTGCCCGCAATGCTCGCACCGCGGCAGGGTCGCGCCCAGGCCACACGCGGGGCACATGAACATGCGGCGCCTCCTTCCCGTGTGGGCGGACGGATCCGGAGAACGTGTGCGGACACCCATCTTCTCACATGGCCCTGTAAGGACCTGCAAGCGCGGGTGTGAGCGATGCGACGCCACGGCAACGCTGGGGGGCTGCGGCATGGGGTTGGCCCCCTGGCCCGCGGCGAGAGCGAACGCCGCCACTGGGGCTTGGGCGGGTGACCTTCCGTCCCCCCCCAGCAGGCCCGGTCAGGGTGCCCGTGCAGGTGCCACGGGCCGGCCCGCGGCAGCGTTTCGCCTCAACGCCTGGACGAACGCCTCTCTGGACCGGGATCCACAAAGGCCGCGGCACGGGGCCACCTCCTACCTACCAAGCCCTGATGTCACTTCCAAGGCCTCCAAGGCCTCCAAGGACACCAAGGCCTCCAAGGCCTCCAAGGCGGACCTGGACGAGCGCACCCGTGGGGCGATTCCCACCCCTGGGGCCGCGCGGTCCGTACACGGGGGAGTCCGGCGGATCGCGAAGGGCCGAGGTCGGACCACCTGTCCGGCCCTCGGCCAGGCTGCGCCAACGCAGCCGAGCGGCGGCGGCGAGCGGACTTCGGCCTGCCACCCACCCGGCCAAGCGGTCCCGGGTGCGCAGTTCTGGAACCGTGCTGCCCCGAAGGCCGTCTGCGTTTGTGGGGAGGGTTTCCGGGCGGGACCCCGCGGCTGCGGGATCGCGCCGTGACAGGCCTCCTGACGGCGGCCCGCCCGTCCCACGCATGGCGAGGCCCGGCAAGGTGGTTGGCTCCGATGTTCCTGGCCGCATTCAGGTCCGCGTGGAGGGAGAAGCCGCATTGCTCGCAGCGGAAGTCGCCCCGGCGCGGACGGTTGGCCTTGTCTCGGTGCCCACAGACCGTGGCAACGGGCACGCCCGCCAACGCCGCCTTGAAACGCACAAAGCCGTCCCGCTGATGCTGGCCTGCATGCTCCTGCTCGCGGCCTGCGGAGCACCGGGTCCCGTCCCGGGCCTGCGCGAGCGGGGCCCGGTGGGGCCGGGGGCTCAGACCCCGGCCCAGTCGGCGTCCAGCACGGCGGCCGCCGAGGCTTCAGGGCATGCCGAGGCCGTCGCGCTTCTCGGCCTCTTGCCGGCGTATCCCCGGGCAACGCGGATCGGCCCGAGCCCGTACGGCGACGTTTCGGCCTCGCCCGAGGGTCTCGCCCACCTGCCCCGTCCCGGAGACCTGCCGCTTGGTCCGGCGATGGGCGTCCCCGCCTCGCCCGAGTTGATCGACCTCTACCAGGAGTGGCGCGCGCCGGTGGACCCGAACACCGTGCTCGCCTGGGTGAAACAGCAGGCCTCCCAGAGGGGCCTTGTTCAGACCGGCTCCGGCAGCAGCAGCGGGCCCAAGCCGCAGGACGATACCGAAGGATTGGCGTTCGCCCAAAGCGGCGGCGCGGGCCTGGTGCCCGGCCTCGAGGTCTCCGTCCAGTCCGCCGGAGGCGGCCAGTCGCTGGTGCGCTATGACGCGATGGTGATCTGGACCCCGCCGCGCCCCAAGGGCGAAAACCTCCCGGTCGGG
>JAKAUG010000281.1 GCA_021827805.1 Bacillota bacterium
CGGCCCTGGGCGCGCCCGCCGCCGTTGAGATTTGAAGATGGATCAGGGATAATCTTATGCGTCTATGGTAGGCGCCCGCCGGGCGCGGGGCCTCAGGTGGCCGTCCCCCGCCATGCGGGGCGGACCTCGGTCGGCGCCCGGCAGGCGCCTTGGTACGTGCAGACGCGTTCTGGGGGTGTTGGTGGTGTCGGGGCGGTTTTTCAAGAGAACGGTGCGCGACGTCCACTGGGAGGGGCGGACCGCCCTGGTGCGCGTGGACTTCAACGTCCCACTGCGGGGGCCGCGCGTCATGGACGATACCCGGATCCTGGCGGCGCTGCCCACGATCCGCTATCTGATGGCCGGAGGCGCGCGGGTGGTGCTCACGAGCCACCTGGGTCGCCCGGGCGGCAAGCGCACCATGAGCATGAGCCTGAGACCGCTCGTCCCGGTTCTGGAGAAGGCGCTCGGCCTGCCCGTGGCCTTCGCCACGGACGCTGTGGGCCCCAGGGCCAAGCGGGTCGTGGACGAATTGCGTGCCGGCGATGTGGCGCTCGTGGAGAACACGCGCTTTTACCCCGAGGAGGAGCGTAACGACACCACCTTTGCCCGCGCCCTGGCCGGGCTGGCCGACACCTTCGTGGAGGACGCCTTCGGCGCGGTGCACCGGGCCCATGCCAGCACGGTGGGCGTGACCGCCCACCTGCCGTCGGTGGCGGGCCTGCTGCTTGAGCGGGAGGTGCTGGCCCTGGAGCGGCTGCTGGAGCCGGAGGCGCCCTTTGTGGCCATCGTCGGTGGAGCCAAGATCTCCGACAAGCTGTCGGTCATGGAGCAGCTGCTCGGGCGAGTGCAGCGCCTGCTGGTCGGTGGGGGCATGGCCAACACCCTCCTCGCCGCCCTGGGCTACGACATGGGCCGTTCCCTGGTGGAGGCCGAGCAGATCCCCGCCGCCGAGCGCCTGATCGCCGAGGCCAAGCGCCGCGGCGTGGAGCTCCAGCTCCCGATCGATCTGGTCGTGGCCAACTTCTTCCTGGAGCAGGCGGACCACCGCGTGGTGCAGGTGGAGCAGGTACCCCCGAACTGGCTCGCCCTGGACATCGGCCCTCTCACCGTGGAGCGCTTCGCCCAGGCTCTGGCCGATGCCCGGACCGTGTTCTGGAACGGCCCGCTCGGTGTGGCGGAGTGGCCGAACTTCGCGGAGGGCACCGCGGGCGTGGCCCGCGCCGTCGCGGCCAGCCCCGGCTTCACCGTCGTGGGTGGCGGCGACTCCATCGCCGCCCTGCGGCGCCTTGACCTGGCCTCCCAGATCCAGCACCTGAGCACGGGCGGTGGGGCCTCGTTGGAGTTCCTGGAGGGGCGCCCCCTGCCGGGGATCGCCTGCCTGGAGGACCGCTGAGGTGCGTTGGATCATCGGGAACTGGAAGATGAACGGGACCCGCGCCGAGGCGCGCCAGCGGACGCGGGAGCTCTTGCGGGCCCTCCCGCCCCTGCCGGAGGGGCTGCACGTCGCCGTGTGCCCTCCGTACACCTCGCTCGGCGCCACGGCCGAGGTCCTGACCCCACCCCTGGAGCTGGGTGCTCAGGATGTTTCCTGGCAGGACTCTGGAGCCTTCACCGGTGAGGTGTCCGCGCCCATGCTGCGCGATGCCGGCTGCGGGCTCTGCGTGGTGGGCCATTCCGAGCGCCGCCAACTGTTGGGCGAGAGTGACGGGATGGTGGCGCAAAAGCTCCGCGCGCTCTGGCGGCACGGGCTCCTGCCGGTGCTGTGCGTGGGGGAGACCCTGGCCGAACGGGAGCAGGGCCGCACGGAGGAGGTGCTGCGCATGCAACTGCTGGCCGCCCTTGAGGGGTCATCACCCGCGGATCTGCTGGTGGCCTACGAGCCGGTGTGGGCCATCGGCACGGGCCGACCGGCCCACGCCGCCGACTCGGCGCGCGGGCTGGGGGTGCTGCGGCAGGCGCTGGATGCCGTGTGGGGCGCGGACGGGGCTGGCGTGCCCTGCCTCTACGGCGGCAGCGTGAGCGCCGCCAACTGCGCGCCGTTCTGGACCGAGGGCCGGGCGGACGGAGCGCTGCTCGGCGGAGCCTCGCTGGACGCGCAGGCCTTCGCGGCCATCGTGCGGTCCGCGGCCGAGGTGCGGCCGTGATCGGCCTGATCATCCTCGACGGGTGGGGGCTGGCCCCCGCGGGACCGGCCAACGCGGTCCAGCTGGCGGACACCCCGACCATGGACCGCCTGTGGGCGGGGGCACCTCACACCTCACTGGAGGCTTCGGGTCTGGCGGTCGGGCTGCCCAAGGGGCAGATGGGCAACTCGGAGGTCGGCCACCTCAACCTGGGGGCTGGCCGTGTGGCGCTCCAGTCGCTGGTGCGGATCAACCAGGCCATCGCCGACGGATCGTTCTTCACCAATCCGCAGTTGGTGGGGGCCTGCCGGCGGGCGAGGGGCAAACGCCTGCACCTTCTGGGTC
The DNA here is from genome assembly GCA_021827805.1 of Bacillota bacterium. Lineage (GTDB taxonomy): Bacteria > Bacillota > Sulfobacillia > RBS10-35 > JAJYVN01 > JAJZWQ01. The sequence continues at coordinate 2,451 of JAKAUG010000281.1, forward strand.
TCGTTTCGGAGGGCGGGGTGCACAGCTCGCTCGGCCACCTCCTGGCCCTGCTGGACCTCGCCAAGGACCAGGGCGGGCTGGACGTGGTGGTGCATGCCATCACGGACGGGCGAGACACCCCCCCCGGCAGCGCCCAGGCGGACCTCGCGCGTGTGCAGGACCACATGGACCGGCTCGGGGTCGGCCACTGGGGTAGCGTGATGGGCCGGTACTATGCCATGGACCGCGACGGGCGCTGGGAGCGCACGGCTCGGGCTCTGGCGTCCCTGG
>JAKAUG010000207.1 GCA_021827805.1 Bacillota bacterium
GGACCCGTCGGTGTCACCGCCGCAAGGCGGAACCGCCACCCGTATGGGGGCTATCAGCGGCATATTGGGCCAGGACCCTCGGGTCTGGAGCCCGCTAGTTCGCGACCAGGCGTACCCTGGGCGTGGCCGTAAGGCAATCGCCGCTACTTGTTGACCGACGGTGTATCCCGCTCCGGCCCTTCAGGCCCTGATTTCCGCCCTGCATCCCAGGGCATGGTTCGCTTTGGCCTCAAATCCAAATTTGACGCAACATTCTGGATCTTCCGGCAACACGGTACCTAGACGCTTCAGCCGCCGGGGGCATCCGCGTCCGCGCGCTCCAGAGCACCGGCACGCTGCCACACCCGATCGAGCCACGCGTGCCGCCCTCAGAGTCCATCGGTCAGCGGGCTACGCGGAACCTCAACTGCCATCCCCGTCGCAGGTCGTCGCGGAGCAGGTAGAGCCCGTAAAGCAGTCCCAACAGGGTCGGTACACTGAACAGCATTTGCCACATGTGCATCATGTGTATGAAGTTCAACACCGCGGTGGGCGAAGAATGCTGATTCATCAAGGTGATCATGGTCTTCACCTCGAACTTATCCAAGGTTGGCACCCAAACCCATCCAAGCCCTGGCTGCAGCGCGAAGAGGACCAGCAAGAGTGCCCAGCCGGCATGCCTAGATCGGTACCACATCACAATTCCGCCGCTCAGGGCACCCACGCCGACGAGAATCTGCAGCGTGTTGACTGTCAACCACAACAGTCGCACAGGATACCCACCTCCTTTCTACCGGCTCAACGAACATCCCGCGCGACGCCCTGTCCAGGTCTCCACGACCACGCCAAGACGGCGCCAAGCGCCAAGGCAACAAGAACGGGCAGATTGCCCACCAGCGGTCGCGCAACCATGTTGAACCAGGGGACCCGGGGCGCGATGGCACCGAAGCCCATTGACTGCAGCGCAAACTGCCAGACTTGGGCGAACCCGAAGAGCGCGACAACCAGCGCCCATCCAGCTTTCCACGCAGATCCCCGCCACGCAAGGAACCCTACGAGCAACGCCGCCACCGAAAGGGTCCAGATGAGCGCCGCATCAAGGTCACTCAACACCCCCACAGGCATATGCAGCCCCCCTCCCCTGGTCAATTCACCCATCGTATGACGCCATCCTGCGAGGGGCGCCCGGGTCCCGAGCCGCCGGGAACCAGCAGGGCTCCTCGTTCCCGACCGCATTCGTCCCATGTTCCGCGAGCCCCATCTGGACAACGCGCTGGGTCGCAGGCGGCGCGCCATGGCTGGCAGTCGAACAGCAACGAGCAGGATGGTCACGAGGGCAGGGGGACGGATCGTCGGTGCCCTTCTCACCCTGGGGCGAACGCCGGGATTGTCCCCGCAGGACCAGAACCCGCGGCGACCTTGGTGGTCACGCCAGACCCGCCAAAGGAGTGCGAAGCCCGGACCCCTACCACGACCCAGCGTACGAATGCACGCGCCGCACGCGGCGCACCGTCCCGGCGAGCCCCGGCACTGCGGCAAGCACGAGGACCGTTGCGGCGATGAGCAGACCTGTGGCGGTGAGCCCGTACCCGTCGCGCCGGAGTTCCAAGTAACCAGCCTCCACCAGCCGGTCACACGTGGCGCGAGCGTGGGCGTCGTCCCGCGCCTCCGCATGCAGCGCGGCACCCTCCTTTCCGTCGGGCACCAGCCGGCGCAACAGGGCGATGATGTCCGGGTCGGCAAGGAAACCGAGTCCCTGGACGATCTCTTGGTCCGGCACCTCAACTCCGCCAAGGTCCGCGATGCCGCGCACGTGGATCACGCTGCCGTTCTTGGTCAGGAGCGTCGCCGCGTGAAGCTTCTCTTCCCGTCCTCGTCCTGCTGTAACGAAGTCCTCCCCCGTCCATTGCTCCACCCCCTCGTCGGTCATGTGGGTGAGCAACTGTCCGACCGCCGTGCTCAGCCTGGGGGCGCGCTGCTCTGCCGGCATGCCGTTGAGGCGATCACGCAGCGCACGAACGAGGGCATCGACGCCCTGGCTCTGCGCCGTCCCCAGCAGCGCGTCCGCCGAGACGCCGAGTGCCCCGCACACCTCCGGCAGCAGCGCCACCTCCGGCAGCAGCGCCACCTCCGGACAGGTCTCCCCGTTCTCCCACTTCGACACCGCCTGGGCGGACACTCCGACGCGCTCGCCCACCTGTTCTTGGGTCAAACCCTGGGACTTACGTGCCGCCTGGATCGCCCGACCGAACGCCTTGGCATCCCACATGACGTTGACCGCTCCTCTCTCGGTTCGCTTACACGATAGGCGGTGTAAGAGGTTGAGGGTAGCGACGCACAGGCAACCGATACAACCTGAGATGGAGCCCTGGGGTCCGTGGAGTGGGCGCTGCCCGGACACGCCTGCACAGATCCCCGTCCTGCCGCCATCCCCGGGTCGCCAGCCCGCCGCCCCACCCCCTCGTCGAAGCCATCCCGTGGGAATCGATCCACGTGAGCCTCCACCCTCTTGTGGCAAGTGTGCTATGATGCTAGTATCCTTGTATACTGTCTCGTTAGAGGGGATGTGGGATGCCGATGGGGGTGCAGAAGAACGTTCGGCTACCGGAACAGGGGGCAGAGTTGTTGCGGGCACTCAAGTACGACCTGGATGCCAGCGACGGCGAAGTGGTTGCCTTGGCTCTGGAACAGAAGGCGTTAGAACGGCTCCGTTACCATGTCGGGCTCCTCAAGCGAGGG
>JAKAUG010000403.1 GCA_021827805.1 Bacillota bacterium
GACGGACACCCTGATCGTGGCAACCGCTGCGGTCTCCGAAGGGCGCATCTTCGTCGGCACCATGGATGTCTCCGACGCGGATGCGGCCTCCAACTGGCCAGGGAACTATCAGCAGCCGGGCACCGGACATCTCGTTGCCCTGGATGCATCCAGCGGGAGGGTGCTGTGGTCCGACCCGCTGCCGAGCACGATCGCGGCCGCGCCCCTGGCGAGCCCAGGCCTGGTGTTGACGCTTGAGGCCGACGGGACGCTGCTGGCCGTGGACGCGACCAGTGGGCGAGCAGTGTGGAGCACGAAGGTTCCGGGGCAGGTGTGGAATGCGGAGGCGGCGCCGGCCCTGGCGGGGCGCACACTCCTTCTGCCCCTGGCCAACCCTGGTGGGTTGGCGGCCTACCGGCTGACGGGCTGAGGCTCCGGCTCGGCTGCCCGGCGCCAGGCTCTCAGCGCGCGCAGTTGCTGCAGCGCGTGTCCCAGCACGGCTAGCGCGGCCAGGGCGGCGCCGGCGCGGATCAACACCGGCCAGTGCGCCGCAAGGCCGAGGACGGTGGCGAGGTATGCCGGACCCAGGACGGCCAGGATCGCAAAGGCGCGCTGGCGGGGGAACAGGGCCTCGGTCTTCGGCACGGCGCCGTGGCGCCGTGCCGCAAGCGACACGTCCAGTGCGGCGATGAAGGGCAGAATCTTCTGCAGCTGCCCCAGGACCAGGAGTGCCGGACCCACGATCAGGCCCACGTAGGCGGGAAGGACCCAGGGGCCGCGCCACCCGGCCAGCGCGGCCAATCCGCCGCTGGCTCCGAGCCACAGCGCGACTGCGGCCAGCAGCGTGTACAGGGTGACGGGTTCGCGGCGGGCCTGGCGGCCGCGAGCCGCCAGGGCGACGAGATCCCAAAGCCAGAGGCTGAGCCCCGTCCAGGTGGTCAGCCCGGCGGCCCAGGCCGGCAGGAGCCCAAGGCCCGCGGCCACAAGCCCCAACGCCCCGAGCGCGACCAGCACGGCCGCCCACACTCCCCAGCGCGGGCGCACGGTGGTTGGTGTGGCCGCGAAGAAGGGAAGCAGCTGGTAACTGGCACCCAAGACGGTCAGCAGGAGCCACCCGGCGAGCCCGGCCGCGGCGTGCATCGCGCGCAAGCTTGAGAATGGCTGCGGCACGAGGCCGCCCAGACCCAGCGCCATCCAGGGACCCAGCACGGCGGTGAGGGACAGAAAGCCGAGACCTCCGACCAGGCCGATGGCCACGGGTCCCCTCCCCAGCCCTGAGCGCGTCCGCACCAGCGCGGCGGTCATGTGCGCGACGAACCCCAGCAGGCCGAGGCCCGCCAGCGCACCCCCCAGTGCGAGGCCCAGGCCGGTTCCTGTCCCCCAAGCGAAGAGGAAGAGCGCGGTCCCCACCACGTACACCGCGAGGACGGCCCGTGCGAGCCCGGGGCGCGGCAGCGGCTGGTGGAGCACGACGGGCAGCAGTTGGTAGTCGGCGCCCATCATGGTCGGCGTGATCCAGCCCAGCACGGTGAGGTGCAGCAGCAGGATGCCGGAGGTCCCCGGGGGCACCCGCAGGGCGGCAGGATCCAGAGCGATGCCCGCGTGCAGCAGGACCAGCCCCACAAGTCCCGTGACGAAGAACGGCATCGGCGCGCTGCTTGGAGGCCGTTTCTTGAACTCAGGGTTCTGCACCGTGCCCCCGGACGGCTGAAGACCTGACGGCCGATGCGCGGCCGTGTTGCGTCCTCCCGACCGGTGTTCACCCCTTTCCGCTCGGAGGTTGTCCCGGTCCGAGTCGCTGACCCGGCCACCTGAGGGTACCACGGAAGACCGGACCGCCGCGGGGGCCGCCTCACGACTGCCGGGGCAGACCGGCCTCGCGCTTTGGGTCAGCCGGGCGCCTGGCCTGCCCGGCGGGTGGGATCTCCCAGCTGTTCGGTCTCCTCCAGGGTCCCGCTGCGGAAGAGGGGAGCGTTTCGGGCGCGATGCCGGCGCACCAGGGCAATGGCCGCCTCCACGTTGGCGGGCGTGACCCAGCTGGGGTCCACCCCCGGCTGCAGCATCGCCCCCGCCACCGCATGCGCCTCAAGCGAGGCGGTCACATCTCCGTTCTCCAGACCCTGGACCGCGGCCACCACGGCGCGCCGCGCCACCCAGCTCACCCCGGCGCGCAGGGAACCCGCGCGCCGTCCGTCATCCCCCAGAACACCCAGCCGCCAGCTGACATCCCCTCCGTCGTTCACCCGCGAAGTGATATCCAGCATGAGATCCACGGCCTCCGCCTCCCTTGGGACATCGTCAGCCGGCGTCAGCCGCCATCTCTGGCAGTGGCGAAGGCGTCCTCCATGCTCGCCAGCAGCGGCCTGAGCGCCACTCCGGCCTCCACGAGAGCTGGCAGCAGAATCTCGTTCTCCTTGGCCGCATGCACGGTGAACAGCGCGGTGGCACCCGCGCTGATGCTCGCCGCCTGCCCCTGGGCCTCCCGCCAGTCAGCCGAGGGCAATGCCTCGGCCAGAGCCCTGAGGGCCTGAGCGCGCTCCCCGAGCGCCCGATGTTCCATGATGAGGCTCGCCACCAGCCAGCGGCCCCCCGGAAGGTCCCCGCCCGCCGGATACATGGACCGTTCCTCGGCCGCGGCGTGCGGCAGCAGCTCCTCCCGCCAATAGGCGTTCAGGGCATCGAGTGCCGCCTCCAGTTCGGGACGGTCCCGACAGCGGGATACCGCCAGATCGGA
>JAKAUG010000144.1 GCA_021827805.1 Bacillota bacterium
GTGGGATGCACCCCTCGCGGGTTCGTTGTTCTGCCTGCCCTGCTCATACGCCGCACGCGGGAGCGGTTCCGCACCTGGCCAAGCTTGCGCAGCCCGACCCGCGTCGAGCAGGTACATTCGTCCTCGGTCTGGTAGACGAACCGGGCCAGGTGCACTGTAGAGGTCACTCTCGAGACGGTGGAACAGCTTGGCATTCAGGTGTGTGTTCACAATTGCGTCTGGTTCCCCGCATGGACGTAGACCCCCGAGGCGACGAACGCCGCGCCAATGAGGCAGGCCGGCCCGCACCGCAGCCGCGGTTCCCCGCGTGGGCCGCAGGGCGACCCTCGCGGCGGATCTGACGCTGCTCACAGCCCTCAGACTTTCTCCGTCTGTTCTTCGGGCCCAGGCGCATGCACGGCGATGGCGTGGGCAATCCGGGGACCGACCACGTGCGTCGGCTCCGGTCCTCCCTCGGCGCGGAGCGCAACCGTCTCGTCGATCGGGTTGGTGGCCAGCACGCGCAGCTGCACACCTGGGACGATGCCCAGCCCCGCCAGATGGGCGAGCAGGCCAGGCACGTGTTCGTCGACGCGAGCCACCACGGCGCGTTCGCCCGGGCGCAGGTCGGCCAGGGTGGTCAGCGGCTCCTGGTCCGTGACGTTGCCCTCGCGATCAGGGATCGGGTAGCCATGGGGACAGGTGAACGGACTGCCGAGCAGGGCTTCGAGCGCATCCACCACGACATCCGGAAGGGCGTGCTCCATCTGATCGGCGATCTCGTCGACCTGATCCCAGGGCAGGTGGAGGAGATCGGTCAGGAAGCGCTCCACCAGGCGATGGCGCCGCAGGACCGCCAGGGCAATCCTCTGGCCCTCCTCCGTGAGGACGACGCCCTCGTACTCGCGGTATGTCACCAGGCCGTCGCGGGCCAGACGCTTGAACATGGCCGTCGTCGACGCCGGCGTGACGGCCCGCCGCTCGGCCACGGCTCCGGTCGTCACGTCCAGACCCTCGACCTCCAGGCGATAGATGTCCGCCAGATAGTCCTCTGTCGCCAGGCGCGCCATCCTGGGTCACCACCACAGGGATTTTGTGCAATGGAAATCATCCAGTCCCAGTGTATGCGGCCACCGGTTGGACGGCAATGGGACCGCCCGGTCACCGGGGCCGCGCACGGTCTCCATTCCCTCGAACCCCGGACACCCGCCGCATGACATCCCGCCGCCGATGGCGAAGGAGGTGCGCCGGAAGGGAGATGGAGGCGCCCATGAGCCGCCAGCTGCGGGGCCATCACCTGATGTGCGCCCTGGGATTTCGGGGTCACGGCTACTCCCCCGCGTTCGCCGCCAACATGGCGGACATCCTCGCCGCACTGGATCGCGCCCCCGAGACGCCCGTCCAGGTGGTGGATGTTCCCGACGGCATCTGTGCCGCCTTCCCTGCCGACCAGCCGGGCCACTGCCTGGAAGCGGACGTCGTGGAGAGGGACCGGCGTGTCATCGCGAGGGTCGGGCTCAACGTGGGGGATGTGCTTACGTGGCGGGAACTTCGGCGACGTCTTGGCGCCGCCTTCTCCCCCGCGGATCTGGATGGGCTATGTACCACGTGCCGCTGGTTGCCCTTGGGCTTCTGCCGTGAGGGCCTGGCGGCCCTGCAGAGCACAAGCGCCGTGGATGCCGGCAAGCGCGAGATGCCAGGCGCATCCGCCGCTGGTGGTCCGCTCAGCGCAGCCGGGGCACCTGACGCCACAGGCGCCGCAACTCCGCGCGGTGCGCCGCGGTGAGCGCGGAGATCAGTTCGTTGCCGCGAGACGTGAGGACCACGCGCACCCGGCGCAGGTCGGCCGGGTCGGGGCTCTTGGACACCAGGCCGTCGCGCACCGCACGCTCGACCAGGCCGACGGCGCTGTGGGGGCGGATGAGCAAGGCCCGCGCGATGGCCCCCACGGACAGCCATGCCTGCCGGCTGCCACGGATGGCCAGCAGGAGTTGATGCTGCGCCGGGGTCACGCCCGCTGCCCGTGCCTGATCCTCGCTAAAACGCAGAAACCTGCGCAGGGCAAAGCGGAAGCGCGCATGGGCGACGAAACGGGCAGTCTCCGCATCTGGGGGCGTGGACGCGCGGCGGATGCGCGCCACCCTGCGCGGCGCCGCCCGCGCCACGCCCTTCATCGTTCCGCCTCCGCAGCCGCGGCGATCCCCGTCATCACCCCGACACCCTCCAACGCTCGCCCCACACCTGGTTGGTGCGCACCCCCGGTGCCGTCCCGCGCCGGCATCACCGGGTGGGGGGCATGGTAGTCCAGGGGCGGGACCAGGCCTCGACGCACAAGCTTACCCGTCATGATGTTATACGGCAGAAGCCGTTGCGCCACGGCGGTCGCCAGCACGACTCCCAGAAGCACCGGCAGCAGCGCCGCGTGGTCCCCGGTGACCTCGAGCGCAAAGACCGTCGCGGTGAGCATCGCCCGGCTGCCAGCCCCGAAGACCGCCGCCATGAACACCAGCGCCACCAATTCGGGGCTGAGCCCGCTCACCCCCTGCAACAGGCGCCCGATGAGCTCCCCGCTGCTTCCCGCGATGAGGAACAGCGGAGCGAGCACGCCTCCCACGGTGCCGGAGGCCAGCGCGACCAGCCACCCCAGGCCCTTGGCGGCAAGGAGCGCCAGCAGGGCACGGGAGGGCACATCACCCGCAAGCACGCTGCGGATGAGATCATAGCCCATCCCGAG
>JAKAUG010000149.1 GCA_021827805.1 Bacillota bacterium
TGGGATCACCCGCTCGCCGAACAGCGCCACCAGCCAGCGCACGGGGCGGGCGAAGCGCAGATCGCCACTCCCCCAGCGCATGGCGCGCGGGAACTCAAGTCCCGTGATCAGGCCTGGCAGGCGTTCCGCCAGGAGCTCAAGCGCCGGCCGGCCGGGTACGGTGCGCTGAGCGAAGACATACTCCTTGCCCGCCACGGTGTCCAGCACAAGCTCGCCCTCCGCGAGACCCTGGGAGCGAGCGAAACCGCGCAGGGCCTGGGTGGGATTGCCGCCCGCGTCGTACGCCGCCGCCCTGGCCGGGCCGCGCGTGCGCCGCACGGTGTCCGGCTGACGCTCGGACACCCCCTCCGCCAGCCAGGCCAGCCGGCGCGGCGTGCCATACGTGCGGCTGTGGGCGGCGCCCAGACCGAGTTCGGCCAGCAGGGCCCCCCCGCGCTCGGCCAGCTGGGCCAGGACCGGGGCGCAGAAGCGGGCGGGGAGCTCTTCGACCCCGATCTCCAGGAGCAACGGGCTAGGCATGGGCGCTCGCCCCCGTGCCAAGGAGCGGGAAGCCCATCTCCTGGCGCTGCTGCACGAACAGGCGCGCCGCCTCCCGGGTGAGGCGCTGCATGCGGCCGAGATATGCAGCCCGCTGGGCGGGGGCGATGGCGCCCCTGGCGTCCAGGAGGTTGAAGGTGTGCGAGCACTTGAGCACGTAGTCGTAGGAGGGCAGCACCACGCCGGCCTCGAGCAGCCGCCGCGCCTCCCCCTCGTACTCGTCGAAGTGGCGCGTCAGCAACGCGGGCGAGGCGAGCTCGAAGGCGAAGCGGCTGTGCTCGTACTCGGCCTTGCGGAAGACGTCCCCGTAGGTCACCGCGTCGGTCCAGCGGATGCTGTATACGTCTGAGGTGCCCTGGATGTAGCTCGCCAGCCGTTCCAGGCCGTAGGTGATCTCGGCGGCGACGGGGCGGACCTCCTCGCCGCCGACCTGCTGGAAGTAGGTGAACTGCGTGACCTCCATGCCGTCGCACCAGACCTCCCAGCCCAGCCCCCAGGCCCCGCCGACCGGCCATTCCCAGTTGTCTTCGACGAAGCGGATGTCGTGGTCCTCGCGCCGGATGCCGATGGCCGCCAGGGACTCGAGGTAGGTGTCCAGCACATCCGCGGGGGAAGGCTTGAGCACCACCTGATACTGCCAGTGCTGATACAGGCGGTTGGGGTTTTCGCCGTAGCGGCCGTCGGCGGGGCGCCGCGAGGGCTCCACGTAGGCCACGTTCCAGGGCTCGGGGCCCAGACAGCGGAAGAAGGTGGCCGGGTTCATCGTCCCGGCCCCCTTCTCCACGTCATACGGCTGCGCCAGCACGCAGCCGCGGTCCGCCCAGAAGCGGTGCAGGCGGAGGATGATCTCCTGAAAGCTGAGGGCGCTGCCGAGCAGCGCGCCGCCTTGCGTGGCCAGTCCGGACACCTCGTTCCTCGAGTTTCGCCCAATCCACCTACGGCAACCGCGGCGCAAACCCTGCCACCAGGATCAGCTCTCGAGCGGACCACGCTCAAGCTCAAGCGAGGAGCGCGTGGCCAGGGCGGCCGCCACACCCGCCGCGACGGGGAGTGGAAACAGCAGCATCCCGGCGAGCCCCACCAGCGCTGGGACCTCCACCACCGTCCAATCCCCGTGCCGGACCGCCAGGCGGGTGCGGATCCCCTCGCGCACCGCCTGGCGTGCCAACCGTCCCACGCGCGCGCCCAGCCGCGGCAGCGGGGGAGGAAGATCCCCCTCCAGGTCGATCAGTGCCGCCAGCACGTCGCCGCCGCTGGCCCGCAGCGCCGCCAGGCACTCGGCGTACGAGGCCCCCGTCCGCTCCCGCAACGCATCCAGATTCTCCAGCGTCATCTCCACGGCCATGTCCCATCCCTCCGCGCCCCTACCGGGCGAGACTGGGCCCCAGCGCGGGCCCTCAGGATAGACTGTCCAGGAGCGCCCGTGTTTTCAGCGGTCGCTGCAGGATCCCCTGGATCTGGGCCATGAGGGCGCGGTCCATCTCCCGCATCGTGCGCGGGCCCACGCGCACCCGCTCGGCCCGGGCGAGGTCCACCTCGGCCAGGTGGCGCAGCGCCCGCACGGCGTTCGTGGAGAGCCAGAGCGGCTGGCTGGTGGTGCCGGCGCAGCCCGGGCAGACCAGGCCCCCCTCCTGGGCTGAGAAGGCCAGGCGCCCCTCGGGCTCGGCAATGGGCGCCCCGCAGACGGCGCATGCCGCGAGCGCCGGGGCATACCCCGCATCCGAGAGCAGGTGCAGGTCGAACCAGCGCAACAGTTCGGCGACCCGACCGTCGCGGCCCTGGCGCTCAAGTCCCGCCAGCGCCTCCGCGAGGTGCGTGAAGGCGGTACCCGCCTCCTGCCGCTCGGTGGCGAAGGCCTCGGCGAGCTCACAGCAGTAGGAGGCCGCCGTCATCAGGCCCAGGTCCGCCATCAGGTCCCGGTGGGCATCAACCACCTCCGCCAGGCGGATGCCGTCAAGCGTTCGGCCCCGCCAGAGCACCAGGCGCAGGTGGGTGAAGACCTGGACCGACGCCGCCAGGCTGGCGGTGGCCCGGCGCGCGCCACGGGCGACCGCGGCGACCTTGCCCTCCTCCGGGGAGAGCAGCGTCACCAGGCGGTCGGCCTCGCCCAGCTCCCGCACGCGCAGCACGATGGCCTCGCACGAATAGAGCGCCAGGCCGTGTCCCTCCCC
>JAKAUG010000117.1 GCA_021827805.1 Bacillota bacterium
ATGCGGCCCCGCGGATCCCAAGAGGGCCCCCGCGGTCCGCGGCGCGGCGCATCACCGCGTATGCCGCCTGCCGCACCCAAGCGTCTCCATCAACGGATACCCATCGCGAAGATGTGCATGGCGGTCTCGTTGGATGCCACTCCCTGGCTCACATCCGGGAGCACGACGTAGGCCACCTCCCGGCCTGGACGGAGAGGGACGGTCGCGGCATAGACACTGACGGGAGAGGACCCGGGACCGCCAGGCTGATTCCAGTGCGCCGTGGTGGTGACCAAGACCTGGCCGGGTCCCGGGGCGTTGTTGTACCAATCCGCCAGGTCGAGGGTGAAGGGTTGCTGAGTACCGTCGGCATAGATGATGCGGCCCTGTCCTGAGGCACTCCCGGGGACCGGCAGGCTGGGTATGTTGGCAAAGTCACCGGCGCCGACGACCACCAGCGCGCTGCCGCGGCCGGCGAGCGCCACCACCTGCCCAGAGGCGATGACGTTATCCGGCTGCCCCGGTGCCCTGTTCGGCCAGAACAGCGTGTTCAGGCCCGGCACCGGGTGCCCAGGGATCAACCCCGCGGCAGCCAGCGCGGATGCCGAGTAGCTGTCGTGTTGACCGTCGAAGTTTCCCGCCGTCGTGGCCGTGGCCACGCTCACACCAACGTTGTCGTAGGCGGCCGCAAGCGACGGGTAGGGCACCTCCACAGTGAGCGGCTGACTTACCTTGAGAGACTGTCCGGCCATGAGGAAGCTGGCGCTGGCCTCCAGCAACACCGGGCCTCCCGGGGCCGTGGCCGGCGCCGTTACGGTGAATGTCCCCGCCGCCGTACCTGTGGCCGTGACGGTGGTGGGGACGGCGGCGGGCGGGATGACCTGATAGCCTGCGGGCGCCGTCAGGCCGAGGCGCAGGTCCGCGACGCCGGCGCTGGTGCTCTGGTTTTCGAAACGGATGGAAACGGCAAGGGTGTGTTCGGCGAGGAGCATCACATCTGCCGCCGTTGCGGTGAGAGTGCAGCAGCCATGCACCGTGGCCGCCGCCGTCCCGGTGCCGGCGAGGGACCCCTGCGCTGTCCGGTAGTGTGCCGACACGTCAAAGTGGTAGGTGCCGGGTTCCGTGCCCGGGGGTAGCGACACCTCCCACCGAGCCGTCAGGGCCTGGCCCGGAGCCAGCGATGCCGCGGGGGAGCACACGGCCGCTGTGGTGGCCTGCGCCTCAGGTCCGCAGAGTGCGCGGATGACGAATGCGGACGGGGCCGTGGACTCCGGTGCCGGTGCCCCGGCAGTCCCGACCCGCAGCGAGAGGGTCACCTGGTGATCGCGGGTCCCACTGGCGTTGTGCAGGGTGGCGGTCACCTGGGTGGTCGCCGGCGCGCGCAGCGTGGCGGGAACACGGACCGTCACGGGCTGGGGCCCGGTGCTGCGCGGCACGCGAAAGTCGGCGGAGAGTGGCAACTCGCTCCGGGTGGACGCGTCACCCACATAAACGGTATAGGTGCCAGGCGCGACCAGGAAAGCGCCGACAGCGGAATTCCAGTAGGCCGCGTCCCGAGGGGAGATCTCCAACACAACACGCCGGCTCTGGCCCGGGGCGAGAGTCACCCGCTCGAATCCCTTCAGTTGCCGTGGCGGTTCGCCCGTGCTCGGTGGGTCCCCAAGGTAGAGCTGAACCACGTCGGACCCGGAGACGTGACCGGTGTTCGTCACGGTTACGCTGACCCGGGCCAGGCATGAGTTGGCCGCCGCACCAAAAAGCCTGGCCCAGAGCCCCGAGCTCGGCGTGCAGGTGGCGACCGCCGCCCCGGCTGCCGCCATCCGGGATGGGGCGACGCTCAGGTCTCGGAACGCAAAGGTGGTATAGGAGAGGCCGAATCCGAAGGGGAAGAGCGGTTGTACGCGGTGCGTCTCATACCAGCGGTAACCCACCTGCAGCCCTTCGGAGTACGTGACGACCCCATTCACCCCAGGGTACCCGGCCGGCGGGGACAGCGGGGTCTGGATGGCGCTGGCCGGGAACGTCATGGGTAGGTGCCCGCCCGGGTCCGTCTGGCCGAAGAGCACGCTGGCGATCGCCTTGCCGTCGCTCTCTCCGGGGTACCACGCCTCCAGGACGGCCTGCACCTGTCCCAGCCAGGGCATCAGAACCGCGCCCCCGGTGTTCAGCACCACAACGGTATGGGGGTTTGCCTGTGCGACCGCCGTGATGAGCGCGTCCTGGTTGCCGGGCAGCGCCAGGCTGGTGCGGTCGGTGCCCTCGGTCTCCACGTCGTCAGCAAAGACCACCGCGACCTGCGCCTGGGCCGCCACCTGTGCCGCCCGGGTCACGCTGGTCCCGTCAGCATAGAGGACGCGGGCGTTCGCGACCAGTCGGCCAGCGGGCACCAGTGCCGCTGTGATGGCCGCCAGCGGGGTGACGACAAAGGGCGTCTGAACGTGTGCGCTGCTGGGTGGGGGGCTCACGGCCATGGCGCCGGCGCTGGCGTCCGCACCAATCACCGCGATGGTGCGCAGGGCCTGGGGCCGCAGGGGCAGCACATGTGCCGCATTCTTGAGCAAGACCGTGCCCTCGGCAGCGAGCGTCTCAGCCTCGGCGGTATCTGTCGGCGTTGCGGCTGGGGTCGCCGTGGTGCCGGTCGGCTGGCGATTGAAGAGGCCAAAGCGAAACATCTCATACAGCGTCCCGGCCACCGCGCGGTTGATCGTGGCCGTCGCCACCTGC
>JAKAUG010000142.1 GCA_021827805.1 Bacillota bacterium
CACCAGCGGTGGGGGCCGGGAGGCATACGCGCTAACATAAGGCGCCCATTATCTTCCTTGTTGCCTCGGATGCCAGGGCGCTCTGACTCAGGCGGCGTCGTGGCGAGTTCCAAAGGCGAGGGGCGGTAGCTGCGAGCTGCGCCACCACCACGGAGAGACGCGGCGGTTCGCCCACCGCCGCCTGCAAGGCCGGGAGCAGGATCTGGTGTGTGCGCCACGTGCTAAAGCTCCGTTTGCACGCGTGGGACCTCGTAGCCCCAGGGGGAAAAAGCCTGGGCCCTGGCCGTCAGTTCGTCCAGGAGCAGCGCCCCGATCAACTTCCCATACAGGTAGGTCTGCGCCAGCGCAGGGTCCCGCGCGCGCAGGGCGTCGAAGCGCAGGATGCTCTTGAGCCGCTTGAACGCCATCTCGATCTGCCAGCGCAGGCGATAGATCGCCAGGACCTGTTCGCACGGCACTGCCGCCGGAAGCGTCGTCAGCACGAAGAAGTAGCCCGCGCATTCCAGGGTCCGCGGGTCGGGCACCCTGCCCTTGCGCTTGGCCTCGCGCAGGATGCGCCTTTGGGCGGCCTCCGCGGCAGGGCGGGACTTGCGTAACGCCACCAGGCGTGCCGGGAAGTCGCCCTGCTCCACGACGACCCGCACCCCGGCTTCGGCGACGTGGGCCTCGGGCAGCCCCCGCAGGAACGTGAGGAGTTCCCAGGCCTGCCCGCCTTCGCTGTTCCGGAAGGTCATCCGGTTCCACGGCAGGCGGACGACAAAGTGCGATTGCCCTGCCGCCACCGCGGCCAGCGGCTCGGGATGTGCGTATCCGCGATCGGCCACCAGGACGTCCCCCGGCCGCAGCGGATACCGGCGCACCGACTCCCCGCCGCTGACGTCGGTGAGGACGAACTCGTCGAAGCAGCCGCGGCCGGCGTCGTAACACGCATGGAGCCGCCAATCCGCCCCGTCGCTGCCCGGCCGGCTCACGGTCGTCGCATCGGCCAGCCGCAGCCGGAGCGCCGGCAGCCCGCCCAGCGTCGTCCGCTCCCGCAGCAGCTGCCCCGTGATCACGGCCAGCCAGGGCCCGCAGCGGCGGAGTCGCTTGAGCACCGCGACGTCGCTGAGGCGCCCCATCCCCATACGCTCGGAAGCCGCCGCGGTGGTGCGCAGCGACCAGTCGCACAGGGCGTAGGCCAAGACCAGACGGAGCAGCGCCGGAGCCGAGTCGACCTGCCGCCGCCGGATCAAGGCGCTCTGACTCCACGCTGACCGGCTCAAGTCCTTGGGCAGGAAGCCCAGCACGTACTCCCACTCGCTGGTGACCAGGTCCGTGCCGCCGACCATGCCCCCAGCCTAGAACATCTTCCAGAAAACTGCAAGCGCAAAGTTAGCGCATATGGGGGCCTCCCCCGTCACCCGCATTGTGTCCTCGCCAAACCGCACGGCCGTGGGGGCATACGGCACGCGAGTGGATCCGCTTACCGGATCGAGCACCACCCAAACACCCGCCGATGCGCGGGCGGGGCCTGCGGCACTGGTGATGGTCCCATACCCGCCCGTGGTCAGGTCCCGCAGCCACAATATCCAGCCGCCCGAGGTCTGCCGCACACCCGCCTGCACCAGGTCTCCGGGGCGCACCAGCACCTGGGGTCCTGGGATGGGTGTGTCTGTGCCAGTTAGCGCATAGGGTCGGATTGACACGCCATCGACGGTCGCCACCTGCACACCCACTCCGACTTGCGCGCTACCAGACCCCCCAACTCCCACCATCAGCACCTCGTGGCCGTCTTGGCGCGATGCCTCGGGCGCGGCGAACTCCCCGGTAACATCAGTAATCGATTTGCCAGCCGGGGCCTCCGCCACCAGCCCGGCCGCCCCCCTACCACCGGCTATATACTCCCGTGCAGCGCTGGTAGCCTTGGTCGCCGGGGTCTGGGACGGGAACGTGAACGTTGCGCCGTGCAGCACTGCCTCCACATGGATGTAGGCCGCTCCCGCCAACGTTACCGCCGCCGTCGCCACCAGCGCCACCACCACCAGGCAGATCACTGAGCCTACCAGCATCCACCGCATCCGACCGTGCAGTTTCCGCATCCGCGCCAGCACCGCCCCCGTCTCCTGCGTCTCCATCGTAGATACCTCCTATGTGGGCCTGCTCACCGTGGAACCACAAGCTCCGACGTGGCTCCCGGCAGGGAGAAGGAACGCTGCAGCAGTGCCACCCAATCGGTGACGTCGATGGGCTGGCTGGGACTGTAGGCGGCACCCAGCGAACCGGCGAAGAGCCCGGCGGTTATGTCGGCGGCCGTGCCCCGACGAGCCCACACGGGGGTCCGCGCACCTTCAGACACTTGCGACAGGATGGACGCCACACTCTCACGTGGAACACGCGTAATCACGAACGTCCGAGCGACCACCTCCGCGGCGGTGGCCCAGGTCGCCGGGGCGCCAGGCGCAAACAGATTGCCCCACACACCTCGCATGATGTGCAGGCTGCGAGCCCGCATCACGTAGCCTCCGTCCCCTGGAGGGATGGTCGCCTGGTCCGCGTACACAGTCCCTGGGGTCCCCGCCTCCGGGTGCCACTCCAGGAGCTCACCGAGTGAGACTGCCATGTCCGCACGGGAGAGGACGGTGTGCCCCGGGGCGGGGGTCACCAGCGACAGATGCATCAGCGGCACCGCCGGCTGGGATAGCCACATGGACGCCCGGACGGT
>JAKAUG010000279.1 GCA_021827805.1 Bacillota bacterium
CGCACGGCAGCAATGCTTAGACGCGCGCAGGTTCTCCATGGCGGTGCATGCCAACCCCTCCCCAC
The DNA here is from genome assembly GCA_021827805.1 of Bacillota bacterium. Lineage (GTDB taxonomy): Bacteria > Bacillota > Sulfobacillia > RBS10-35 > JAJYVN01 > JAJZWQ01. Next base: position 66 of record JAKAUG010000279.1, read on the forward strand.
AGACGGAGGGTCTTGCCTCCATCCCTCGAAAGGATGGAGGGCGCCCTGGATGCGGAAATGTCGCGAGCCGGGAGAAACCGACGAGGCGGATCGGCTCCGGCGCCCTCGGGACCTGGTTCGGGCAGGAAACCTTCGTTGCACACCGCGAAGCCTTCCGCACCGGATGGCGCAGAGGCAGATCTCCGCACGGACCTCCGGTCGGAAGGCAACGCGCACGTCCCCGCTGGCATATGGTGGCAGCTCAAGGGGTGTCGAGGTGGGGGAGACCGTGGCAGTGCAATACGTGCGAGGGGACCTCTTGGAGTCCGATTGCCGCGCCATCGCCCACCAATGCGACTGCGTGTGCGCCATGAGTTCGGGAATCGCGCGGCAGATCCGGGGGCGGTATCCGGAAGCGGCTCATGCAGACCGGGCGTATCCCTTGCGGGGGACGGACCGCCTCGGGGGCTTCTCCTGGGCGTGGGTCGACCAGCGGGGGATGCCGCGCATCGTATTCAATCTCTACGGGCAATATCAGCCCGCCCGCCTGCCCTCCCTCGGCAGCCGTCTGACCGACTACCAGGCTCTCAAGAGTGCCCTGCGCGGAGCACTGCGGTTCACCGCGAGCGTGCTCTCCCGGGAGGTCCCGCTGGGCGTGCCGTGGCACATGGGCTGCGGTCTGGCGGGCGGGGAGTGGAGTGTTGTCGAGCGCCTGATGGCGGAGGCGTCGGCTGACCCCGAACATGGGCGCGACATCCTTGTGTACCAGCGGCACAGGGGTGCTGCGCAGCAGCCGCAATCTCTGGGGCTCCCGGCTCCTCGACCGCAACAGGCTCCGGAGACATAGGAGCCGCGCCCCGGGGCTGCACCGGAGGGTGTCGCCGGCACGTGGCGACGGCGAAGCCTGGAATGGGGTGGCACGGTTGTCTTGCGAGGAGCCGGAGCGCGTGCCGTACCTCGGGCTGGTGTGCCGCCGAGAGGTGTTCCGCCCAGCTGCGATCCGGACCGCGCGGTGGCTGGATCCCCGCGGTGATTTCCATCTGGTACGCGCAAGATGGGCGAACTCAGGGACCAGCCTGAGCATCGAAGAGTGGCTCGGCTTCTGGGACCAAGGCTACGAGTACTGCGCGGTGGTGGAGGAGAGCCCTTGCCCCATGTAAACGCCTGATCTCGCCAGAGGATGGGCCGATGGGGCGGCTGGCTGCCGACGAGAGGGCTATGCAGGCGGTTTTTCAAGCAGGGACACGTGTCCCTGCAGTTCGCGGACCCTGCGACGCAGGGCGTCGAGATCCCCGAACGCAGCGTCGATGTCTTGCCGCCGACTCTGGATGTTGTCGTTCAGTCGGCTCTCCATCGCCGCCATCTCGTCGCGCATCTCGCGCAACTGGGCATGGACTCCTGAAAACATGGCGTCCAGGTACGTTCGCAGCTCCGGATCCACGCCGCTCACCGCCCGTGCCTCCGCGATTCAAGGTCACCGCGGGGTTTCCTGCCCGCCGTGGCCGCGGATCGGCGCCCGACCACGCTTGCAGATCTGGTTTTACGCGGCGGTTGGGAAAGCGGCAGGGGCTGCCCCTGCTCCGGGAGAACGCAGGGTTCTCCGCACCGACACTTGAGCTGCCAGAGGAGGGCTCCATGGGTACCACGGACCTTGAGGCGTTCCTGGGGTTCGTCCGCCCGTACCGGGAAGGGCGAGACGCTGCCCACGACATCCACCACGTCGAGCGGATCATCCGCCGCCTGGACACCCTGTCCGAGGGCATCACACCCCCGCCGCGGCGGAGGCTGCTGCATTTCCTGGCGTGCTTCCACGGTCTTGGCACGCGGGTCCACGAGGATGCCGCGCTCACGGACCAGGTCCGGTCCCTGCTCTCTGCGTGCGGTTGGAACGGCACCGAGATCGACGAGGCGCTGGAATGCCTGGAACGCCATCTGCGGGCGCCCCAGACCGTGGAAGAAGACATTGTGCATGACGCCAACTACGTCGAACTCTTGGGGGCCTTCGGGATCGCCAAGGCGTTCCTCACGGGCGGATCGCGCGGGCAGTCTCTGCAGGAGACGGTCCAGATCTATGAGGAGGGGTACCTGGACCAGGTGTCCTTCCGTACGCCCGTGGGCAGGCGCCTCGCGCAGGAGGGACGCGAGTACGCCAAGCGTTTCCTTGCCCGCTTGCGGCAGGAGTGGTAGACGTCCCGGTTGCGCTGCTCAGGAGAGGTGTTGGGTCAGGGCGATGGAGCGGGACGGTCCTCGCCGCGCGTTTCTGGTGCGGAACGCCAGCCCCACGACCTGGTCAGGAAATTGAAGGCAACTGGAGTTCCGTTGGATTCTTTCAGGAACACAACGGCGCCCCTGATCCCGGTAATCGTCAGGGGCCCCTCTGGTGCGTTGGGGGGCGTGTACCCAGGGAAGGCGTTGTTGCTGACAACGATGAGGACAGGCTTGTGCTGCAATGCGACCGGTGTCCCCGCCCAGTCGTGGGTCTCTCCGGCGAGCAGCCAGAGGACCACGCCGTCGATTTCCGTCCCCCATACGTTTGAGACGTTGAACATGCGTTCTCCTGGGAACAAAGCCCCCTTGCCGGCAACCGGACCGGTGGTGACGTGCGAAATCAGCGCCGGCGCAACGGCTGGGTACACCTGGTGCCACGCGCTGGCG
>JAKAUG010000085.1 GCA_021827805.1 Bacillota bacterium
GGGATGTGTGGGCGGTCCTGGATCCTCGGGCCGGGGATGTGCGGCGCGCGACGCTCGGTTGGCAGGACGGGCGTTGCCGGGTCCTGGGCCCCGAGGACACGAGCACGCTGGGGCCAGGGACGGTGTGGGACGCAGCCGGTCTGGTGGCGGTCCCGGGGCTCGTCGACAGCCACGTGCACTGGGGCGGCGCAGCCACGATGCGGCAAGCGGAGGCGCCGCCGGACCCGCGGGGCCTCCAGGCCGACTTCGCCGCCTTTCTGCCCGCCGAGCGGCTGGGGTGCCTGGCGCACGGCGTGACCACGATCCAGAGCATGGGGGATCCGCTGGACTGGATTCTGGCGATGCGGGAGGCGGTGGCCGGCGGACTCCCGGGACCCCGCGTTCGTGCCGTGGGACCCATCTTCACCGCACCCGAGGGGCACCCCGCCGGCGACCTCTTCCGCTCCGAGCCCTGGCTTGGCGCCGAGGTCTGCCGGCAGTTCGGCCCCGGGGAGGGTGGGGCCGCGGCGCGCGAGGTGGCCTCCCTGGCCCTGCGGGGGGTGGACGCGATCAAGGTCGCCTATGACGGCTGCAACGGGACCCTGCCCAGGCTGGACGAGGAGGTGCTCGCCGCCATCGTGGCTGCGGCCCACCGCGCGGGCCTCGAGGTGCACGCCCACGTCGGCAGCGCCACGGAGGCGCTGACCGCCCTCCGGTCCGGGGTGGACGTGTGCGAACACGTGCCGGAGGCCGACGGAGCCGGCCTCTGGGAGCATGTGGCGGACGCCCTGGCAGAGCACCAGGCGGCCATCTGCCCCACACTGGTGGCCCTGACCGCGGGCCGGGGCGCCGAGGCCGCGCGGCAGGCGGCGCGCTGGGTCGCCCACCTCGGGCAGCGCGGCGTGCCCGTGCATGCCGGTACGGACCTCGGGAACGCGGGGGTGCGCCCCGGGCAGGGGTTGCACGACGAACTGGCGCTGCTGGTGCAGGGGGGGCTTTCCGCGACCCAGGCGCTGGCCGCGGCCACCGTGGCGTCCGGCGGCCGGTCGGGACGGAGCCCCGAGGGCGTGCCGGCGGACTGGCTCCTGGTGCGGGGCGATCCCCTGTCCGACCTGGGGGTACTGCGCCAGCCGACCCTGGTCGTGCAATCCGGGCGTGTGCAGAGTGGCGACGCCGGAAAGGAGCTTGCCGGATGAGCACGGAGCTGCGCGACGATCTCGCCTTCCTGCGCAATCTGGTCCTGCGGGCCCGGGGCGACCGTCAGGCGCAGGCACGCGACCTCCTCGGCTGGGCGCTGATCTGGTTGGTCGTGTTCCTGCTGGGTGCGGGTTTCCCCGGGTCCTGGGCCGGGGGCGCCGCCGCGTGCGTGCTGGTGCTGGGTCGGGCGCTCGGGCCAAGCATGGGTTCGGCCCTGGCCAGAGCGCTCGGTCGGCCGGTTTCGGGCCCGGAGGCGGCGCCGACCCTGGTGCGCGCCTTCAACGCCGGGCTTGGGGCCGCGGGTCTCTTGGCGTTCGCGCTCGTCGCCCTGCTGCAGGCCTGGCATGCCGCGCCGGTCGCGGACGGGGGGATCTGGCTGCTGATCGTGGGCAGTGCCTACCTGGCCGGAAGCTTCCTTCTTCCAGGCCCCTACGCCTGGCTCGGCGGCTGGCTCCTGCTGGTCGGGCTCGTGGTGCCGCTCGGCCTGCCGGGCCCACGTGCGGCATCGCTCGCCTACGCGGTGTTGGGGGGCGGATCCTTCCTCCTGGCGGCGGGGGTCCTCCGCGGCCGACGCTCGTGAGCGAGGGCAAGCGGCCGGAGGGGGGCCATCCGGTCGCCGCCGTGGACGAGACGATCCACGCCCGGGTGCGTCTCGGGGTGATGGCGATCCTCGTAGCCGAGGGGTCGCGGGACTTCGTCGCGCTGCGGAGGGCGCTCGGCGTGACCGACGGCAATCTGGCCACGCACCTGCGCGTCCTGGAGGCGGCTGGCTACGTCTCCTTCCAGAAGGACTTCATTGGTCGGCGCCCGTGCACCACCTATGCGGCGACCGAGCGTGGCCGCCAGGCCCTGGCGGGCTATGCCAGGGCGATGGCGCATCTCTTGGCGTCGCTGCCTGAGGCCTGAGAGGGGCCGACCCTGGGCCCGCACCGCGGCCGCGGGCCCGAGACAGGGGACCGTCCGCCTCCGGGGAGCATGAGGGCAGGGTGTTGGGGTGGCGTGGCGCCCTGCCGACAGGTCGCACGCGCGCGTGCGCTCGCCGCCGGTGGTAGAATCGCCAGCGGAAACGAGCACCCGAGGGAGCGATGGATATGCTGGGCATCCCCCTGGTCATGGCGGTGATCCTGGCCGGGCTCGCCACGTCTCTGGGTCTGCAGTGGAGCCGCAGGCGCCGCGCCTACCAACTGGCGTGGACGGTTGCGCTGTTCTGGGGGTTTGTGGGTACGCTGGCGTTTGTGCTGAGTGCGGCCCTGGGCGGGCAGGTCTTTCTTTTTCGGCTCTACTATCTCGGCGGCGCGGTGCTGATCGCGCCGCTGCTCGGCGTGGGCAGCGCCTACCTCCTGCGCACGCCCGTGTGGGCGCGGCTGCTGCTCGCCATCACGGTCGTCTCGGCGGCCGTCGCCGCGCTCGGCCTTTGGACCACGCCGCTGGACCCGGCCCGGCTGCACGCGATGGGGATCGCACCGGGCACGCAGCTGATCACCGCGCCCCTGGTGATCATCCCCGTCGTGGTGGGC